>NZ_FWXT01000001.1:3300000-3441396 GCF_900176535.1 Pedobacter africanus
AAGGATTTCGCAAGCTACCAATCAGGCCATCAACTGGAATCAGTACCTCAATACCTGGACTGTGGATAACAGGGCTGCTGCCCTGCCTCGCCTGACAAGCGGGACTACCGCAGCGCCATTTACTGCTAATCAGAGTACATTCTGGCTGGATGACGTGACTTACCTGAGGCTGAAAAACCTGCAGTTGGGTTATACCTTCAATAAGCCATATATGAAGAAAATAGGCCTGAGTAGTGTCCGTATTTATGGTTCGGCCGATAACCTGGCCACCATTACCAATTACCGCGGCCTGGATCCTGAAAAGGTGAGTTACAGTAATGATGTGTACCCGCTTAGTAAGCTATTTGTACTGGGCCTGAATGTTGAATTATAAAAGAAGATCATCATGAAACAATATTATTTTATACGGCTGTCTGTTTTGATGCTCCTGTCTGGGTTGTTTTTACTGAGTTCATGTAAAAAGGATCTGCTCGACCAAAAGTCTACAGTTGGTTTGCCTTCTGCCATTTACTGGCAAACAGAGGCCGATGCGACCTCGGCTTTGATGGGTGTTTACAATGCTTTTCGTGCCAGTTTTGACCGTGATTACCATTTCGACGGGCATGGTGACTTTGTTAAAGTATACAATACCGGAGCGGTTACTCCTGTTCCGCTTGGGGTGAATAGCCCAAGTAATTACGGTGGTTCGGCTTTGGAGACCTACAAAAATCTATATGGTATAATTACCCATGCAAATTATGTGATTGAAAACATAAACCTTCGTATGCTGCCTGTTGCTAAAACGGAGGCGGCTACCCGGAGTTTGGAAAGCATAGCCGGAGAGGCCCGCTTGCTTCGCGGGATCACCTATTTGCGCCTTATCTCTTTGTGGGGGGATGTACCTTATGTAGGAAAGATCATTTATAATCCGATAGAGGTTGATACACTTTCCAGGATGCCGATCAGGAAAGTCAAAGATTCTATTCTGGCCGATTTTACCTATGCTTTTGAGAAACTGCCTTTGAAAAATTCGGTAATCAGCCGGCCTTCAAAACCGGCAGCTTTAGCTTTCCGCGGAAAAATGCAGTTGTTCTGGGCAAGCTGGAATAAATTTGGCTGGCCTGAGCTGGATAAGTTCACACCAAGTGCTACTGAAGCAGAGACTGCCTACAGGGCGGCCGCCTCAGATTTTAAGCACGTAATTCAGGACTACGGGCTGGATCTTTTCCGGGGAGGGGATCCGGGAC
Source organism: Pedobacter africanus (assembly GCF_900176535.1). Lineage (NCBI taxonomy): Bacteria > Pseudomonadati > Bacteroidota > Sphingobacteriia > Sphingobacteriales > Sphingobacteriaceae > Pedobacter > Pedobacter africanus. The sequence goes on from NZ_FWXT01000001.1 coordinate 3,301,227, forward strand.
AATGGGGTACCATGGGATCTGCAGATGTATTGCCTAATTATTATTATATGTTTATCCCTAACCCGGGAAATCTGAATGCAGGTGGAGAAATGCTGATGGTTTTGCCGCATGGTTCCGGCTTAACCCCGGTGCAGGGCGATGAATATCAACGGGTGTTTACCGGTCCGCTTAATGGTTTGGGGCAGAACCAGGTGATACCACGTTATGAGCTGGCCAATCGTTATCAATCCACCATTACCGGCGACTTTTTACCTCCGCTGGTGCAAATACAGCCAAATGTAGCAGGGGCACGCACGGCTCCGAACTCAGCCATCAATCCGGAGAGTTATAGAGACCGCGATTACAGGATGAAAGCTACGATGTTATGGGATTATGAAAAACTGATGGGGCAGGGAGAGATTGATCAGACTTCATACGTGAATTTTCTTTACAAGACCTTTTCGGGCAAGTCCGTCATCAATGGTGTGGAATACCCTAACTTTACGGATAATGGAACCAACTTTTCCGGCTATCAGTTCAGAAAGTTCGTTAGAAATTATGGCGGCTTGGCCAGGAGTAACGGGGATTTCAACTGGCCTGTGATGCGACTGGCGGATGTCTTCCTGATGTATGCTGAAGCTACCAATGCCGTAGATGGGCCGCAGGCCGATGCGATTGCGCTCGTGAACAGGGTACGTCGCAGGGGTAACCTTCCGGCACTGGCGGGTTCCAAGACTTCAAGTCCGGCTGCCTTTTTCAGTGCAATAGAGCAGGAGCGCATCGTTGAGCTTGTCGGAGAGGGCCAAAGGGCCTTCGACTTGCGACGCTGGAGGGCGCTGGAACGTGTATTTGGTGCGCCTTATGGCGATGGAAAATGGTTTATGGATACGCATGGTAACAACTGGGAGCGCTTTTTTCAGAATGCACCCGAGCTCACCTATCAGCGTTGCTACATTTACCAGATCCCGGAAAGCGAACGTACACGCAACAGTAACCTGACCCAGAATATACCATGGAGATAAGCAGTAAATTTAAACTCAGACAGATGAAAAGAACAATATTTTATAGCATCATCTTTTTAGCCCTTCTGGCAACAGGATGCAAAAAAAGTTTTCCGGTTGATGAGGATGGTCTGCTGATCACCACAAGATCAGAATGTTATGTCAGCAGTTTTGAATTGCTGGGGGCCGATTATCAAACCGTACGCAGTAAGGCTGCAGTTGTAGATACTACCGCGCAAACCGTAAATGTAGAGGTGCTGTTTGGTACGGACCTGAAGAACCTGTACCCTCAGTTTACCCTGGTTACAGACGCCAAGCTTGATCCGAAAATTCCCGGAAAGGTTGATTTTTCGGATTTAAGCAACCCTAAAAAGTGGACAGTGGTTTCGGGTAACCGTAAGGTCAGGAAAACCTATACTGTTTATGTTACCGTTCAAAAAATAAACTAAAAACAGCGTCATGAAGAATACATATATTTTATACCTGTTAGGGCTCTTAGTGGTAACCTTTACCGGCTGTAAAGAAAAAGAATACGAAGTGCCTACACCAAAGTCAGACCTTCAGAACGATGTGATCAAACGCTCGCTGGGACCTGCCATTGTGGGAACTGATATAGAGTTTGCCTATGCCATGGCATTGTTGCCTGAGCAGGGTAAATTGTCGTCGGCAACCGTTACGGCATCTATTGCCGGTGCTGCTGAAACCTATTTGGACAATAAGTTTTACAGCACCAGTTCCAGCGGTACCGAGGTGGGGACTGTTGTAGGGAGTGCTTCTGTAAATGCTGAGAACACAACAACAGTAACGTATAGTCCTGATGTTTCTGCGGCTACTCTCCGGTATTTCTACCGGGTGCCCGAAGCAGCCAGGGGTAAGAACGTCACTTTTACCTTCTCTGTAAAAGCTACGAACGGACAAACGGTAAGTTATACCATGGGGCCATACCCTGTCAGGAGTATGGACCTGAAGAAGAATCTTGTGCTTACGGATGCGACCAATTGTTATTTGTCGATAGCTGATATGACAGTATACGATGCGGCATATGCTGCTGCCAATCCTGCAAAGATCGATATGGTTTACTTATACCGGGTCATTACGGGGGCTACCTTTAACCATTCCCTGGTGGCGCCCACGGCCAGTGCCGAATACCGGCCTGGTATTACCTTGCCTGTGGGCCTGGGTAACAAAACCAAACTGATCAAAGCCTGGGACATCAGGGATGCCCAGCTGGTAATTGGTACATCGGTAGCAACAAGTGTGTTTGTAGATGATGTTGACCTTCAGCAAAGAAATTTTGCAGACGCACCCGATTTTGCCATCAATACCCGTGCAGAGTCTGGTGTTTGGGTTGAAACCGCAGATGGTAAATACCGGGCCTATGTTTACGTCAATAGTGTAAATAATACAACCAGGCAAATGACCATCGGAATTAAGCGGCTGACAATGAAGTAATATTATATTAAATAAATGCTTAAATTGTTTAGTATCTTGCGGGGATTTTAATATTGTTTACTTTTTACAAATCAATTTGTTTACATATTTGCTATGAAAGAGGATTCGCAATCAAATAAGGTATATTCAGAACTTCGAAGAAAGATATTGTCTAACCAGCTGGTTCCCGGAACCAGGTTGAAAGAGGATGTCTGGGCTACAAAAACCGAAGTAAGCCGGGTATCGGTCCGCGAAGCGCTGAACCGTTTGCTGGGCGAGGGATTGCTGGAAGTAGGGGAGAAGGGTGGCTATTATGTAAAATCAATGACTGCAGCTGATGTGCGTGAGATCCGCGAGATCCGTGAATTGCTGGAGCTGGGAGCTTTACGCCTGGCTTTCAACCATGTTACTGATGAGGATATTACCGAACTTGAGCGCATCTGCGACGATTTTTCGGCCATGGTGAGGAATGGTTACTTTTCCGGCGCTTGCGAGGCCGATGTGAAGTTCCATGAAACCTTAATCAATATGTCCAGGAATGCCAAATTGAAACACCTCTACGAGTTGAGTAACATTCCCCTGTTTCATCTTAAGCTGGGGCGCTCCCAGACACAGATGGACGATTATGAGTTAACCGACAAAGAGCATCGCGAAATTCTGAAGTCATTAAAAGCTAAAAGCCTTAAAAAGGCAGAAGAATTTCTGGTTAAACATTTACTCCGTGGGGAGGTAGCTTCGCTTGAAATAGAATAAGCCAGGTCTCTTACCGGAAGATAAAGCCGCGCCTTAAAACAGGTGCGGTTTTTTTTTGCTGCGGTTTGGGGGAACTAAAAAATATTAAATAGCACATAATTTTGTTGTATACAAAAAATAAATATATTTGTATACAAAACTAGTATATCCCTATAGCGCATGGATCTCTCCTACAGCTTCACCCGGATATTGGTTTATTGAAAATTTTAAAATCTAAAGAAATGATAAACAGTTGGCAAAAATCGGCGGCAGTAATTACCAGAAACGAAAAATGGATCCCGGGCGGGGTGGTTTCCCTTAACCGTAAATCGGAGCCCAATATTTGTTTTTCAAGGGGCATGGGAAGCCGGGCCTGGGACATTGAAGGTAATGAATACATCGATTATCAGGCTGGCTTTGCTGCTGCTTTCCTGGGGCACAATGACCCGGATGTAAACGCTGCGGTCATGGATGCCATACACGGCCAGTCAGTATTGATGGGCGCAGGGCCTACTGATCTGGAAGGGCAGTTTGCTGAACTGTTCTGCAAAAGTGTACCTACGGCCGAAAAATTACAGATTACCACAACCGGTTCTGAGGCTACCTATCATGCCATTCGCATTGCGAGGGCAGTAACCGGTCGCGATCATGTGATCATCATGCAGGGCGGCTATAACGGCTGGCACAATGATGTTGCCGGCAATGTGATCAGTAACCTCGAAGATGTAGGGCCAAGGGTAAGCCGCGGGGAATATCCTTTTGATTCCCTTTCTGCCGGTATCCCTGAGCAGCACAAAGCCCTGATCCATGTCATCAATTACAACGACCTGGAGTCTGTTGAATATGTTGTGAACAATTACCCTGTAGCTTGCATCATTCTGGAGCCGATATTGCAAAATATAGGCATAGTAAAGCCAGAAAACGGTTACCTGGAAGGCTTGCGCCGGCTTGCGGATGAAAATGGTTTTTTGTTGATTTTTGACGAGGTTAAAACCGGTTTCCGGCATGCCTTGGGCGGTTACCAGAGCATATGTGGCATAACACCCGATCTGAGCACTTTCGGCAAGGCCGTTGCTAATGGTTATCCTATGGGTGTAATTGCCGGTAAAGCAAAATACATGGATTATTTTGTGCACCCCGATAAAGAAAAACGGGTGCTTATTGCAGGAACCTTTAATGCACATCCACTGACCACCATTGCTGCCATTGCCACCCTTAAAAAGCTGGCCTCAGCAGAGTTTGCTGTGTATGCGCATGTCGAAAAGCTGGGGGCAACTCTCGAGGCTGGATTAAATGATATACTATCGGCTTACGACAAACCTTTTTATACTGCGCGCCAGGGCTCTGCATTTTGTGTCTACTTTATGGACCATGCTCCGAAAGATTTTCACGATATTGCTTTGCATAACGATGCCGCATTTGATAAAAACTATCGCCATAAACTGATCGCAGAGGGGATTTTTAATTTTCCCCTGGCCTCTAAACAAGGAAGTATATCTTATGCACACAGCATGGCCGATATAGAAGAAACATTAGAGAAAAGTAAAAAAGTATTGTCAGCTTTATTGGGCAAATAAAAATGAAGATAACCGCTATAGAAACCTATGTGTGCCATGCGCGCATGAGGAACTGGATATTCGTAAAGGTGCTTACCGATCAGCCCGGGCTTTGGGGCTGGGGAGAGGCCACACTGGAGTGGCATACCCGCAGTGTGGTCGGTGCGATTGAAGATTTATCACAACTGCTGATCGGTGAAGATCCCCGCCGTATAGAACACCTCTGGCAGATGATGTACCGCCAGCACTTCTGGCATGGCAACGGTATCGTCAGGGGAACAGCGATTAGTGGTATCGACATTGCCCTGTGGGACATTGCCGGTAAAATACATGGAGTGCCTACACACGAGCTCTGGGGTGGCCGCGTTCGCGATTACATTCGTTTATATTGTCATCTTGGGGGCGGAAAAATGGAAGACTTTTACCAGACCCGGCCCGATGACGCCAGCCGGTTTGGTGAGTTGGCCAAACAGGCGGTAGAAGATGGTTTTACAGCTTTCAAATCTATGGCTGTGCCCGAAACCATGCCACTGGAAGGCCTAAAGCCTATTCACTATGCCGAGGCCTGCGTCAGTGCTATGCGTGAAGCTGTTGGAAACGATATTGACATTATGGTCGACTGCCATGCACGTCCCAGCCCGCGCATGGGTATGCAGTTTGCCAAAGCACTGGAGCCTTACGGGTTGTACTTCTTTGAAGAACCCTGCTGGCCGGAATCGATAGAAGATATTGCGCTCATCCAGCGGGCAGTCTCTACTCCGATTGCCAGTGGCGAACGCCTGGTAACCATTCATGCCTTCAGGGAGTTATTTGAAAAAAGAGCGGTAAGTGTAATCCAGCCCGATATTACCCATTGTGGCGGCTTGAGTGAGGTTAGGCGCATCGCCGCTATGGCTGAAGCTTACCGTATTGCGATAGCTCCGCATAACCCGCAGGGGCCGGTAAGTACAGCGGCATCTATTGAGTTCGGCTTTGCCACTCCGGGTTATATCATTTGTGAAAGTGTGCACAATGATGTGCCATGGCGTTCCGACGTGGTAAGTGAAGGTTTTACCGTTGAAAAAGCCGGGCGGATCGTTCGCCCGAATACCCGTCCGGGCCTGGGTATCGAAATCAACGAAGAAGAAGTTAAGAAGCATCCTTTTCAGCAGGAAGTGCTGCAAAGGACATTTTATAAAGACGGTAGCGTAGGCGATTGGTAAAGCTAAAGTAAAGGGCATATGGAAAAATTGTTTCAGGATAGAGTGATGGTCATTAGCGGCGGACTGGGTGATATTGGCCGGGCCATATGCCATCAATTTGCAGCCCAGGGGGCGGCTATAGCCATTGGGGATCTGCGTACGGTTAGTGAGTCCCGGGATTTTTTAAGCGAGCTGAAACAGCGGTATGGAGTGCCTTCGCATTATACGCAGGTAGATGTTTCGGATCCTGTTGCTGTAGACAGCTGGTTGCAGGAAGTTGTACTGCAGTTGGGTGTCCCCAGCCTTGTCATTTCAAATGCCGCAACGGTTACACAGGCCGGTGTGCATCAGATCGGGCCAGAGGAATGGTCGCGCGAATTGCGCATCAATCTTGATGGGGCATTTTACCTGTGCCAAAAAGCAACAAAGCTGATGACAGCACAACAAATGCCTGGAAACGTTGTGTTTATTGGCAGCTGGGCCGCTGAGGCTGTGCACCCGGGGCTGCCTGCCTATTGTGTATCTAAAGCAGGCCTGCGGATGCTTTGTAAATGCATGGCACTGGAACTCGCGCCACATCAGATCCTGGTCAATGAACTGGCACCCGGCTATGTAAATGCAGGCTTAAGTGCCGAGATCTGGGCTCAAAACCCCGGTTTAATTCAGGAGGCAGCCGAAAAAGTTCCGTTAGGAAAAATTATGACTGCTGAGGATGTTGCGCGTCAGGTATTGTACCTCTGCCATCCGGCCAATACACACCTTACCGGGAGTACTTTATTAATGGATGGCGGGCTTTCATTGCGTTCAGTATGATCAGCGATCCATCATTTACCGGTATTATAGGCGTTACGCAGGAAGACATTACCCCGCCCGCAGGCATTTATGCCAGAAACTGGGGCGCTGCAACACAGGATGTGGCGCTGGGTATTCACCGCCCGCTGAAGCTTACCTGCATTACCTTTCAGGACAATGTGAAAAACCAGCCTTTGGTGCTCATTACAGCCGATCTGGGCTGGTGGAAAAGTGCTGCTGATGAGCGTGAGCTGCGTTATGCCATACTGGAAACTTTTCAGCTGGATGCTTCCCGTTTGATGTTTTGCTTATCTCATACCCATGCCGGTCCTGGTCTGTTCTCTGAAGATGCTGGCAAGCCGGGCGGGGAGTTTATAGTCCCTTACCTGATGCAAATCAGGGCCTGCGCTATTTCAGCTGTCAAAAGGGCTTTGAGCTCGGCGGTACCCGCAACACTTTCCTGGCGTTACGGAAAATGCGATCTTGCAAGCAACCGCGATCTGCCCGAAGAAGGGACTGACAGATTGCTGGTCGGATTTAATCCGGAGAAACCAGCCGATGATACCCTGCTGGTGGGGCGAATTACCAATGGCGATGGAAAGATCACCGGAACCCTGGTCAATTATGCCTGTCATCCAACCACACTGGCCTGGGATAATGTGCTGATTTCTCCGGACTACATTGGGGCCATGCGGGAATTGATAGAAACACATACCAATGCACCCTGTGCCTTTTTGCAGGGCGCATCGGGAGAACTGGCTCCGCCGGAGCAATATTCGGGTGATTGCCTGCTTGCCGATGCCTATGGGTACCGGCTAGGACATGCTGCGCTAGCGGTGCTGCAGGGTATGTTTCCTGCAAATACCGGATTGGAATTGAGCCGGGTGGTAGAATCCGGCGCAGCTCTGGCGGTATGGAACAAGCAAAGCCGCAAAGCTGCCTGCGAACTTGGGGTTGAACTGTATGATGTTGCAATGGCCTTGAAAGCCATGCCTACCCTTGCAGAGCTTGAAAGTCAATGGCGCGAATGCCAGGACCATGTGCTTAAAGAGCGCTTGTGGCGGATGCGCGGAATCCGGAAAACTGTCGGCGAGGGGGATATTTCTGTAATGCCACTTTGGGTATGGCGTTTGGGCGAAGCCTGTCTCATCGGACAGCCCAACGAAGCCTATTCCTATTTTCAGCAGGAACTTCGCAGGCAGCTGCAACCGGCCGCGGTAGCGGTAATGAATATTGTAAATGGCTATGCAGGGTATCTGCCGCCAAAAGAACTATATGCTAAAAATATGTATGCCGTTTGGCAAACGCCCTTTGCTGCCGGCGCACTCGAGCAGCTAACTGAGGCCGCAATCGTTACGGCTAAAAAACTACAGAACTAAGCAAAACCACATGAACTCAAACCTCAGCACACTTGATGCCGCAGTCTTTGGCGTATATATCCTGGGTATTATCGCATTAGGTATCTATGCTTCCCGCAAGGGCAGCAGCACTAAACGAGATTATTTCCTGGCAGGCGATAAACTGCCCTGGTGGATGATCGGCGGCAGTATCATTGCGGCCAATATCAGCAGTCATCAGCTGGTTGGGGTGATGGGCGTGGCCTATAACCGGGGTTTTGTAGCTATGGTTACAGAATGGGGTGCCATATTGATCGGTTTTAATGCCTTGCTTTGGGTGTTTTTGCCCTTTTACCTGCGCAATGGTTTTTATACCATGCCCGAGTTTCTTCAGAAACGTTTTGGCGAAGGCGCGCGTACCATTTATTCGGTACTGGTGCTGCTTACCTATATTTTTGTAGAGATCAGTGCTGTACTTTACCTGGGCGCCCTGTCGCTGCAATCGCTGCTGGGGATCCCTATGGTAACGAGTGTGCTCATTCTGGCCATTACAACAGGTTTGTATACCATTGCGGGTGGGTTGCGGGCAGTAATCTGGACTGAAATGGTGCAGCTTGGTGTGCTCATACTGGGGATGTTCGCGCTTTCCTATACTACTATTGATGCGGCAGGAGGCTTTTCAGCTGTGCTGGAAACGACTAAGGACTGGAAACTGATGATGCCGGCCAATGACCCTGATTTTCCATGGACCATGTACCTGGGTGGCTTGTTGTGTATCAGTATCTTTTACAATGCCACCAATCAGTTTATTGTGCAGCGTACGCTGGCGGCTAAGAATGAGTGGCATGCACGTATGGGCATCATTTTTGGCGATTACCTTAAATTCCTGCTGCCCCTGCTGATCATATTCCCAGCACTGGTGGCCCCAAAATTATTTCCGGACCTGGACAAGCCCGATCTGCTGTTTGCAACATTGGTGGAAAACCTGCTGCCTTCCGGGCTGGTAGGCCTTGTAATGGCCGGACTGATTGCTGCAGTGATGTCGCACCTTTCGGGTGCGATCAATTCCTGTACCACCATTTTAACCATGGATGTATACCTGCCTTACATTAAGCCGGACTCTACCGAAAAGCAGTCGGTAAGTTTTGGACGTATCGCTGGTGTGGTCATTATTGTATTGGGAATCATCTGTACCGGCCTGCTTACCCTATATTCAGAAAAACCGGTTTTTATTTACCTGATGAACGCTTACGGTTATTTTACACCGGGTATTGCCGCGATGTTCCTGCTGGGTATTCTTTGGAAACGCACTACACACGCTGGGGCCATGGCTGCCGGATTGCTTACCATTCCGCTGTCGCTGGCCATTGAATATGGCTTGCCTGGAATGCCTTTCTTTAACCGTACAGGGATAGTATTCTGGGCTTGTATGCTGTGCTGCGTATGCGTTAGCCTGCTTACCAAACCTAAGCCCGAAGCTGAGCTTACCGGCCTGATCTGGACACGCGATAGCCTTTCCTTGCCTGCAAATGAGCGTGATCAGCAAAAAGGAATGCGTAACCCTTTCATCTGGTGGGCTATTATCACGGTTGTTGTGCTGTATTTCTACATTAAATACGCCTGATAGGTTGATCTTCGAAATTTTGTATATTATTTTTTTGTATACAAAAAAATAATATATTTGTATACATAGTGTTAAAAGCTTAAGTCCATATGAACAACTCTGTTAAAAAATGGCTGGTTTCCCTTGGCCCTGGTATTGTTACTGCTGCCATTGTTTTTGGTCCAAGTAAAATAACCATCACCTCAAAAATGGGGGCCATGTATGGCTATAGTTTGATATGGGTAGTGGTGGTGGCTATATTTTTCATGATCGTATTTACTTCTATAGGGTCAAGACTGGGGATGGCTACTGATGTATCGTTGCTCGCTACCATACGGAACACGTATGGCAAGTGGGTTTCGGGTTTAATGGGAATCGGGATTTTTCTGGTCACGACCTCTTTCCAGGCCGGTAATTCCATTGGCATTGGCATTTCACTTTCAGAAGCGACCGGCACCAGCTCTACCTGGTGGATATTGCTTTTTAACGTCATCAGTATAGGGCTTTTGTTTTTTCGTAATTTCTATCAAACCCTGGAACGGCTGATGATCACCATTGTAGCGTTGATGCTTTTTGCATTTTTAACAACCATGTTTATGGTGAGACCTGATGTAACTGGTATTTTGCAGGGCTTTGTTCCTGCTGTTCCGCAGGCATCAACGGGGTTGATCATCGCATTTACTGCTTCCTGCTTTTCGGTGGTCGGCGCTTTTTACCAGGCCTACCTGATGCAGGCCAGGAAAAGGGCAAACCCCGGAGCCCCGCTTGAAAACAGCAATGGATTTGCAGGTATGGTAATATTGGGTGTCATGAGCGCGGTGGTGATGATCTGCGCGGCAGCAGTGCTGCATAGCAAGGGTATTCCAGTAAACAAAGCATCTGATATGGCGCTTGCGCTGGAGCCCTTGTTTGGCCACAATGCTTCACTGTTGTTTCTAATTGGTTTGTTTGGCGCATCTTTTTCCTCCCTTATTGGCAATGCCACTATCGGTGGCTCATTGCTTTCGGATGGCTTTGGTTATGGTAGTCAGCTCGACTCCAAAGTGGTAAAAGGCCTGATTGCGCTGGTCATGGTTATCGGGGCGATAGTAGCCGTAAGTTATGAAAAGCCCCCGCTGGAACTGATTATTTTTGCACAGAGTGTGACCATTTTCCTGGTACCTTTTATTGGTACAGCCATGTATCTGCTTTCTAATAAACGAAGCCTGATGGGTGAATATGTGAATACAGTGTTTATAAAGTATGCCGGCCTGGCGGGCCTGCTCTTACTTTTTGTATTGGCCATTTATAATTTCCATGAGCTGTTCCTGAAGTGATTTATTTTCGAACCTAAACACACAACATATGAGTAATTTAGCCCAGTTAGAACAAGAGATACTGAAGCCTTCAGCAGCATTGGTTGAAGATGTGAGCCGTATAGAAGGCGATATTTTACTGCTTGGTGTAGGTGGCAAGATGGGCCCATCCATGGCCCGTGCTGCGCGCCAGGCCATAGACATTGCAGGTAGCAGACAGCGTGTCATCGGTGTTTCCCGTTTTTCCGATGCTGCATCGCGTGCTGCACTGGAGGCGGTTGGTGTAGAGACCATTGCAGCCGACCTCCTCAATGATGCAGAACTCAATGCGCTTCCGGATGCCCCGAATGTCATTTATCTGGCAGGCCATAAGTTTGGCACCACAGGTAAAGAAGCTTTTACCTGGGCCATGAATGCTTATCTGCCGGGCAGGGTAGCCGAAAAATACCGCAATTCTAATATAGTGGCATTTTCTTCCGGCAATGTGCTGCCCTTTGTACCTGTCACTTCAGGCGGGGTATCGGAAGAGAGCAGCCCGGAACCTATAGGTGAGTATGCACAATCTTGTCTTGGCAGAGAACGGATATTTGAATATTTCTCCCAAAAGAACAACACCCCGATGCTGATCTACAGGCTCAACTATGCGGTCGATTTTCGCTATGGGGTACTGGTTGAATTGGCAAAGTCGGTATTAAGCGGTAAAGAAATAGACCTGCGTACAGAGAATGTCAATGTGATCTGGCAGGGCGATGCCAATGAAATTGCCATACGGTCTTTATTGCATTGCGCATCACCGGCCAAGATATTAAACGTTACGGGGCCCGAAATCCTTTCTACCCGTTGGGCGGCCAATCAGTTTGGCCGGATCTTTGGCAAAGAACCAAAGTTTGTGAATGAAAGTGCCGGAACAGCGCTGCTCAACAATGCTTCAGAATGTCATCGTCTATTTGGTTACCCTAAAGTAACGATAAGGGAAATTATTGAACTTACCGCTACCTGGATGCAACAGGGAGGCGAAGCGCTAAATAAACCAACTCATTTTCAGGAAAGAACAGGTAAATTTTAAATTATGGCAGCTCAACTATCCGCAGAAAAAGAAAGCATACTCAGGCAGGGAACGGTTATTCCTGCACACCCGCTGGCGCTCAACATTAACCTAAAGCTGGATGAAGTGCATCAGCGATTGCTTAGTCAATATTACCTGGCGTCGGGTGCAGGCGGTATAGCGGTAGGTGTGCACAGCACCCAATTTGCTATCCGTAACCCTCAGGTAAACCTCTACGAAAAGGTACTGGCCCTTGCAGCAGAAGAGGTGGCCAAATCAGGAAAAGAGAACAGTTTTATCAAGGTAGCCGGGATTTGTGGCGACACTCAGCAGGCAGTACGCGAGGCCGAAACCAGCCTGCATTATGGTTACGACCTGGGCCTGCTCAGCATGGGCGGGCTGCAAAGTAAAACGGAGACCGAGATTCTTGAACGTACCCGTGCCATAGCCGAAATTATGCCGGTGTTTGGTTTTTACCTGCAGCCCAGCGTTGGCGGGCGGATATTTTCCTACGACTTCTGGCTTCAGTTTGCAAATATTGACAATGTACTTGCCATTAAGGCGGCACCTTTTAACCGGTACCAAACGTTAGACCTTGTACGTGCAGTGTGTCATTCTGAGCGCCGTGACGAGATTACTTTGTACACCGGCAACGACGACAACATTGTGGCCGACCTGCTAACTACTTATCAGTTCGAAATTGACGGGCAGACCGTCAGCAAAAGATTTGAAGGCGGTTTGCTGGGCCACTGGGCGGTATGGACACATGCTTCGGTGAAGCTTTTTGAAGAAATAAAGCGTTGCCGGGATGCCGGCTATAACGGCACAGCTGAATTGCTTGACAAAGGCATTGCAGTAACCGATATGAATGCGGCAATTTTTGACCCTGCAAATGCTTTTCATGGTTGTATACCGGGTATACATGAGGTACTCAGAAGGCAAGGTTTAATGCAGGGCACCTGGTGCCTCGATCCGAATGAAAAACTTTCAGCCGGGCAGGCTGAAGAGATTACCCGGGTGTGCCAGGCCTATCCGGAATTAACAGATGATGATTTTGTAAAGGATTTCCTTGCCCAACTTCAAAAAGTATGATACGTGTAATCAGAACAGGAGCCCTTTTGGCATTGGCAGGGGCGTTTATCCATTGCAGTTCTTCAATGTTCAGCAATCCGCCGGAGCAGCAGTTCCGGATTGGTGCCAGCACAGTTGGTGTCCAGTCGGTAGCCAGCCACTTAAATGTGCCCTGGCAGATTACCTGGGGCCCCGATCAATGCATCTGGTATACGGAACAATCGGGGACCATCAGTAAAGTAAATCCTGAAACAGGTAAAACCAAACTGTTGCTTACCCTTAGGGATGTTTTTCGCGACCGTACTTCGGGCCTGCTGGGCATGACTTTGCATCCCGATCTGAAAAACAACCCTTACGTTTTTATTAACTATACCGGCTATTCCAAAACCAAAACCAAGGTTTCTAAGGTAGTCCGCTATAGTTATGATGCCGCAAAAGATACACTGGTCAGTCCGGTTGTGTTTTTGGAATACCCGGCCTGGACTTCACATTTTGGCTCACGCATCGTGATTGCTCCCGATGGAAAGGTCATGGTGGCTACGGGTGACGGTGCCCAGGATGGTAATGCGCAGAACATTCAGTCGCCCAATGGCAAAATACTACGTTACAGCCTGGATGGAAGTATCCCGGCCGACAACCCCTTTAAAGGCAGTGCTGTATGGGCATGGGGGCTTCGTAATCCGCAGGGATTGGTGTATGTTAAAGGCAAGTTATATTGCTCAGACCATGGTGATGCCATTGATGACGAGCTGAACCTGCTGGTGAAAGGAGGTAATTATGGCTGGCCTGTTGTAGAAGGTGCGGTGAATACGGATAAGGAAAAAGCTTTTGCCAAAGATTCGGCTGTTGTGGCCCCACTGCGGGCCTGGACACCCACCATTGCCCCTGCGGGTATGACCTATTACAACTCAGCTAAAATACCCGAACTCAAAGGCCGTCTGCTGCTTACAACTTTAAAAGGAAACAGTTTGCGTTCATTGACGCTGGATCCAACGGGCAACAAGATCGTTGGCGATGTCAACTACTTTGAAAAGATATTTGGCAGGTTACGTTCGGTATGTGTTTCACCGGCGGGTGATGTATACCTGGCCACCAGTAACCGCGACTGGAACCCCAATGCAGCCCCGGCTAGAAATGACGACCGGATCATCCGTATTTACCGTATCGATGCCAAACACGCAAGTCCTACGGCCAAACCGGCTATTGTCGCACACAAAAGTAACGAGGCTATAAATAAAGGAGCTTTGTTGTATACCAATTATTGTGCTTCCTGCCATAAAGCCGATGGAAAGGGGATTGACAAGATATTCCCTGCTTTGCTGAATTCGGCTGTTGTGAAAGGAGATCAGCGTAACCTGATCCGTACCGTATTGAATGGCAAGAACCAGATGCCTAAGTTTGCCTTTATTGAGAACAACGACATGGCAATTTTGCTGACCTATGTGCGCAGTAAGTTTGCTGCGGGGGCAGGACCGCTTACTGTAGCAGATATACAGTCGGAAAGAAAATGATCGGGAAAAGTATTATTTTTTCAAGGCCCCAAGGTGCTTGTAAGTGTTGAGCAGTACACCTGTTGGTGTGGTCAGTGTGCTAACGAATTCAAGTTCCCTGGCATCAATACCATCCGATAAAAGGCGTTTGCCCCGGCCCAGTAATACGGGGTATACAATGAGGATGACCTCCTCTGCCAATCCCGCATCGAGGAGCATAGACGTCAGCGATATACTTCCGCAAAGCACCAGATCAGGGCCATCCGTCAATTTGAGCTTGCGAATACCCTCCATGATGTCAGCACCCAGATCTTTTACCGGTCCCCATTCCAGGCTTTCAGGCCTGTGAGTTGCTACATATTTGGTTGCTGCATTTATGGCATTGGCTATGGGAAAATCACCGGCATTTGGCCAGTAACCCAAAAACTCATCATAGGTTTTGCGGCCAAGCAGCATGTCAAAGCTGTCACCGTATGCCTCAAGCAGCATGGCCATGCCTTCAGGGCTTCGGTAGGGTGCAGTCCATCCTCCATAAGTATAGTTTTTGTCGTGCTCGATCACGCCGTCGAGGGAAATATGTTCGAAAATTCTGATCTTTCTCATTTGTTGCTCTTAGTTAAAGTATGACCAAATATAAAGCGAAATGGGCTGCAAAAGTGAGGTGCAATTACGACAATAAGCGGGTATTTTATGCTCAATGCCAGTGTATGCATTTGATCTGCGTTTGGGTTGCGTAGTAATATGACGGGGTTCTGAGAAGACGTTGGTTAGCCCCTGATAGGGCAAATGGCTATACCAATCCCCTGTCAACCCCTGTCAAAGCCGGCCCAATGGCGCAGACAAGACGAATGCAGACCGAATGCACTTCGAGCGCAGATGGGGTTTAGTACAATACTTTATTCATAAAAGCTTAGATAAAAGTGTTATATTCAGTAATGAAAAATAATGTTCAGCAGGTCGAATGGATGCCCATTTTGATAACCACTATAATTGCGGGTACACTTGACATTACTGCAGCTTGCATTAATGCGTGGCTGTCAAATGATGTTATGCCCGGCCGTGTTCTGGCATATATCGCCAGTGGTGTCTGGGGCAAAACAGCTTACAATGGGGGTCCGGAGATGATGTTTTTCGGACTGCTTTTTCATTATATAATTGTTTTTTTCTGCGTATTTTGCTTTTTCTGGCTTTATTCAAGATGGTCTTTTTTACATAGAAGTATGGCTGTCAATGCAGTTTTAATCGCATTTACTGCCTGGCTTGTTACCACACAGCTGGTGTTGAGAATGAGTAAAATCACTGTTCCTCCGTTTCGGGTTTCAGGGGCTATCATTGCCATAGCCATACTGATCATTTGCCTTGGTTTTCCAATTGCCTATGCCGCAAGGCGGTTTATCAAATCCAGCCGCCCGATGGAGCATTAGCCTTGCGTGGAGGGGCCAATACTTAACGCCAGCCCAACCCTGGTGCTACATGCTCAAGGATAGACGATAATACATGTACGTTGTAGTCAACGCCCAAAGTGTTGGGGATGGTCAGCAACAGGGTATCCGCTTCCAGAATGGCTTCGTCTTCGGCCAGTTCTTTTATCAGCTGATCGGGCTCTGCAGCATAACTTCTGCCAAAAATGGCACGTTTGTCCTGTTCAATCATCCCGATTTTATCTGCCCGATCGGCTTCCTGTCCAAAGAAATAACGGTCCTGATCATTTACCAGTGCAAAAATAGACCGGCTTACCGATACCCTGGGCGCACGTTGGTGCCCTGCTTTTTTCCAGGCTTCTTTGTATAGCCTGATCTGTTCCGCTTGCTGTACATGGAAAGGTTTACCGTTTTCGTCATATTTCAGGGTAGAACTCTGGAGGTACATTCCATTTTCGGCTGCCCAAACGGCGGTAGCGTTCGAAGCCGCTCCCCACCAGATACGCTCCCGCAATCCTTCCGAGTATGGTTCCAGGCGTAACAGTCCGGGTGGGTTGGGAAACATCGGGTACGGGTTAGGCTGGGCAAAGCCTATACCTTTTAGCTTATCCAGAAATTCGAGGGCTTTACGACGTCCCATATCTGCGTCGTTTTCCCCTTCAGCTGGTGCATATCCAAAATAACGCCAGCCATCTATTACCTGCTCGGGCGAGCCCCTGCTGATTCCCAGCTGCAGCCTTCCTTCTGAAATTAAATCCGCAGCTCCGGCATCTTCCACCATGTACAGCGGGTTTTCATAACGCATGTCAATTACACCCGTCCCGATCTCTATTTTATTTGTTTTGGCACCGATTGCCGAAAGCAAGGGAAATGGGGAAGCCAGCTGGGCTGCGAAGTGGTGTACACGAAAATAAGCGCCATCCAAACCAATTTCTTCGGCGGCAACGGCCAGATCAATAGACTGGAGCAGGGTATCGCTTGCTGTCCTGGTGCTGTAGGCAGGGTGCTTAGACCAATGCCCAAACGATAAAAATCCTATTTTCTTCATAAACAAATATACCCATTACATTTTATATGCTACTTTTGAAGGCAGAGATATCCTTTAAATGAACATCAATACAATTAAAGCTGCTTTATTGTCCCTGCTGGTTACCGGCGCAGTGTTTTCGCTGCTTACTTTTGTGTTTGTTAGCCAGAGGGTTCTTTCTTTCAACAGCCCCATCTTAGCAGGGTTATCGGCATTTCTGGTACCTGCAATTGCTATAGGTTTATACCAGTTTTTAAACGATCGTTTTCCCAATAATGCGCTTGAAAAATACAGTTTGTTAACCAGTAACCTGTTACTTGGGCTGTGTGTGGCCCTGCTGTTTTTTGGTTACCAGAAATGGTATACGGCAATTACTTTTTTTACCCTGTTTGTCTTGCTGTTTTTTATTGAATATAAAAACAAGCTCAGGTTTATGTATCGTTTTTATCGCTGCTATGTGCTTTTATTGATCCCGTTTTACATCACCGCTACGGTGCTTCATAAAAAAGGGACCGTTAAATTTAGCGAGGCTGCAACATTGAAATTAAAGCTGGGCCATATAGGGATTGAAGCTTATTTTTACTTCATGGCCATGCTGCTGTTCGCGGTGTACTTTTTTGAATTTTTTAAGCGTAAGCCCGGCAAGGCCAATGGATAACCTACCCACATATACCAAACAACAGCTGGCCTTGCGCAACGGACAGGATAAGCCCCAGATATGGGTAGCCTATAAGGGAATAATTTATGATGTTACCGAAAGCCGCTTATGGCGTAACGGCAAGCATTATGAGCATTGGGCAGGACAGGACTTAACCGCTGAACTGCCCGATGCACCGCATACAGAAACGGTTTTTGAAAAGTTTAAGGTAGTGGGGCTGATAAAATAAAGCCTATGCCTCGATGGTAAATGCGCTCAGGCTTACAAATTCCTGCACACGTGCCGAAACTTCTTCTGCTGTAAGGTTCAGGATTTTCTCTGTTCCGAATTTTTCTACACAGAAAGAAGCCAGGGCAGAACCAAAGATGATCGCATTCTTCATATTATTGAAGTTTACGGTTCCTACTTTGGCCATATAACCAATAAAGCCGCCGGCAAAAGTATCGCCTGCTCCGGTCGGATCAAAAACATCTGCCAATGGAAGTGCCGGGGCCGAGAAGATCTTGTCTTCATGGAACAGCAATGCACCATGCTCACCTTTTTTAATGATCAGGTATTTAGGGCCCATGGTTAAAATCTTTTTGGCGGCCTTTACCAGCGAGTATTCACCCGAAAGCTGGCGCGCTTCGGCATCATTGATGGTCAGCACATCTACCATTTTAATGGTTTCCAGCAGATCCGGCATCATAATGTCCATCCAGAAGTTCATGGTATCCAGTACGATCAGTTTAGGCCTGTTTTTTAAACGTTTAATTACCGTTTGCTGCACAATAGGGGTTAGGTTGCCCAGCATCAGGTATTCACAGTCCTGGTAATTGTCCGGAATGATCGGGTCAAAATCAGCCAGTACATTCAATTCGGTAACCAGGGTATCCCTGCTGTTCATATCATTGTGATATTTGCCCGACCAGAAGAAAGATTTTTCTCCCTCTTTTATTTGTAAACCTTCGGTGTCTATCCCATGTGCTGTAAAGGTGTTAATGTCTTCTTTATGGAAATCATCACCAACTACTGCTACAATTTTTACTTTATCATAGAAGTAAGATGCAGCTAAACTGGCATAAGTTGCGGCACCACCTACTATTTTATCGGTTTTTCCGAAGGGGGTTTCTATAGCGTCGAAAGCTACAGTTCCTATGATTATCAGGCTCATATAAATTCGTTGAATTTTTTTTTATTTTTTTTCACTGCAAATATTGCATAAATAATTTAAAAGCCCTAATATTGCATTCCCAAAACGAACAAGGCTTTATGTTCTTTAAGAGTTCTAAAAGCCCGTTTTGATAGCCGGATACTCCCGAATAGCTCAGCCGGTTAGAGCATCTGACTGTTAATCAGAGGGTCGCTGGTTCGAGCCCAGCTTCGGGAGCCAATTGCAAAAAGCCTTTCAGGAGTACTGAAAGGCTTTTTTGTTTTAAAATAATATGATCAATTGTTAAAGCGGAAGGGCTATAATCCTGACGTTGTCATGATAAGCAATGCGGGTAAGGACATTGTCGCTGGTAATGACGTTACCATTGGCGTCTTTTCCGGCTTCGCGGTATACACCCCATTTGATGTAACCTTTTTGCCCGTTGGCCAGCTGTGTACCGGTAAATGTCCTGGCATTCAGGTTCTGCAGCCTTAGGGTATAGCTTTGCTCATTACTGTAGCGGGTGTAAATTTTAAAGTAGCCGGTATTGTCCAGTGTCCATTTTACATCTATCCGGAAATGAATCCATTTGTTGATCTGTGGCCTGAAATCAGAGATTACTGTACCATTGCCGCTGGCATCGTACCTGGCTACAATCGCGTTGCGCTTGGTTAGTAGCCTTACCGGAACCGGATCACCACCTGTTACTTTTAGTTGAAAAATGTTGTCTCCATAGGGCGGGTTTGCCGAATTCCATTGCTCCCAGTCTTTCAGGTATACACTAAACTCATATCTCCTTTCCATTCCCGGGAAAAATAAAGAAGGCTGGTGTTCCAGGGCATCCGATTCACTGCGATAGGCTTCAGCCGAATAATAATCAGGATTGCCCAGGGTAACCTTATGGGCAATGGCGTAGGTGCTGCTGTCGCCAGGAACAGTATAGGCGGCATCAGCACCCGGGGCCACGGTACCTCTTACGCCTGTTATGCCGGAATTCAGCTGCCCGTTTTCGTAGTTCACGTTCAGGATGGTATCGCCATTGGCGGTAAGGCCCTGGACGTTGGAAAGGGTTTCCACTTTGTTTTTTTCAGCCCCCTCTTCATTGGTTAAGCCTGTTTTCTTACTGCAGGCAGTGCCCAGTAGCAATACAGCAATTGCGGCAAAGCCGCCAACTTTCATGATTTGTGTTTTCATATTTGGTTTTTTAGGTTAGGAATGATTGGCCGGGGAACAGCGGCTTAGTAAAGCGTTGCCTTAACCTGCTGCTGTTTCCCGTTAATGATAAGGCTAAGGTCAATGAACCCTTTCCCGAAATCGTTGCCCTTGTTGGGTACGATCCGGATCTCAGGTGCCTTTTCTCCCTCGAAAGGATAAACAATACTGACAAACTCCTGGCTCGCGGCATTATTCTTGAGCTTTTCAAATGCAAATGCAGGGCGAGACAGTTCCTTGTTATAAAAATAAGATACTTTACCCTCTTCTTCTTTGAGGCTGATGTTATCGGTGTTCAGCGATTGGATCAGCAGGTTGTTCCCATCTTTGTAACTGGTGTAAACCCTGTTTTTTGCTTTGTCGAAAACAGCTTTACTGTCTTCCTTCAGCTGCCAGTGTACGCCCAGCGTTCCGGTAGCTTTGCCTATGGCTTTGTCAATGACCAAAAAGTACTTTTTATTGATGAAAAGCACACTGCGCTGATGTTCCAGATCGGGATAGCTTGGATTGGTATAGCTAAGCATATCCAGATTGGCACTGGTTTCCCATTTGTTTTGCCGGGCTTTGGTGATCACCATATTCTGGTTGTCCAGGGTAAGTGTGCTGTGGATGCGGGTCTGGCGGTACCAGTTCCGCTGCTTCATGATGGCCTGGTCGCCACTGTATACAAATACACCGGCATCCGGGGTAAAGTTCCGGCCCTTTATGAAAAGCTCAAAAGTCCCGTTGTCGGGCTGGGCATGGAATTCTCCAGGAGGACTGGCTTTTAACACCATAACGGTTGCATTTTTATCCCATCCGGTCCTGAAAGTATAAAAGCCCGCATTGCTCAGCGCATGGGATAAAAAGGCCGGGGCCTTGCCTTGTTTGCCATCGGTAGCAAAATACCGGATGGCTTCATTTGCAGGAAAAACTTTAGACCAGGCAGCAAATTGTTTCATCCTGAAATCTTTTTCGGTTAACCAGGAATCGCCGAACATAGGCGTGTTGTAGTCTGGCAGTGAAATACTGATCACCGCCATGATCATACTTTCCACAGTTTGTACATAGGATTTCGGAAATTCTTTTTCCAGGTTTACACGCTGTGCAGAGCGGTAAGCTTTAAGGAATATATCGATTGCGGCGACATGGTAAATTGGCGAAAGTTCGAACTGCATTCCATCAGGGTAAACCTGTTTTTTGATCTCTGTGGTTAGTACTTGTATGCCGCTTTCTCTCCATTTTGGGGAATCCTTAAATTCGGGAAAAGATACGCCGGCAAACAAAACACGCTGTGCTTCAAATAAACGGTGGTTACCTTTATCTGCATAATTGGCGGGTAAATAATCGGCCTGCTGGTGGTAGCTTTTCAGGAACTCCATCAAAAAAGCAGGGGTAAAAGCGGGCGAATTCACAAATAAATCAAAGGTAGGGGGAAGACTCTGCACCCTGTCTGATACTTCTAAAGGACGCCATACAAACCTGTCATTGTCGGCCGATAAGCCCAGGGGATTTTTTCTGGCCCAGTCGCTATACTGGTACACCCATTCTTTTGCATACTTTTCATCGCCGGTTGCATGGTAGACCAGCGCCATCGGCTGCCACCATTTTACGCGGTGCAGTTGCCAGCGTACCTCATTGTCTTTAACCGGCCACATCTGCCAGTTGATGTCTTTGCCATAATCAAAATAGCCATAGCCTTTGTGTGGTTGAAACTGGTGAAGCAAGGCTTTATCGGCCATTTCCTGAGTCACCTTATTAATAGGCTGGTGCAGGTCGGCAGGTTTTTCGGAGTTGCTGAAATCCGGCTCCCTGGATTTGCTTTTTTTCTGATAATAGGCCAGCAGTGCTTTGGCCGCATCATCGTATTTACCAGCTGTTACCAGTTTGCTCACTTTCTCCAATCCGGGATAGACCAGGTTAATGGGATCAAAGCTTGCTTTGCCAACTGCTGCATGTTGTGCAAAGCCAGTTAAGCTGTTAAAGGCAAAAGCCAGGAGGATGCCTAAGGTCTTGTTCATAGTCTGATTTTTTATTCTTTGTTAAGAATAAAGATAGGAGTGCATGAAGCAGTGACCTTTCAAATTTGTTCGGAAGTATTTTGAATTTGGTTAAATCTCTACTTATCCGGATAGTTCTCAAATAAAGCCATCAGGTGTTGTTGTTCTTTGGTATATTTAGGATCATCATACAAATTGTACCGCTCTGTAGGGTCCCAGCTGAGGTTAAACATTTCTTTAAGCACCTGGTCATTTTGCCCGCTGATCCTCAGCTTCCAATCCCCGTCTTTTACGCCTTCCAGCTTGTAGTTAAAATAATAGATGGGCTTATGCGGCACCTTATAATTTCTTTGCGACAAAAGCGTAACGACAGATTCTCCATCCAGTATGCGCTTGGGCAATGCTGTGTGCGTCCATTCGGCAAGGGTTGGCAAAATATCGAGATTGGATACAGGCGTTCGTACTACTTGTGCGGCTGTATGGTTTTTGTAGTAAACAATAAAGGGAACGCGGTGCCCACCTTCGTAAGAAGTTGCCTTGGAGCCCCTGAATATCCCTGCCGTGCCCACATGGTAAGGTTTGGTTACCCCGTCATCGTACATGCGCTGCGGCGCATTCAGCCATGGGCCGTTGTCGCTCGTAAATATAAAAATGGTGTTGTCTGCCTCTCCGTTTTCTTCCAGGGTTTTCCATAGCCTGGCCATTTCGGTGTCCATTTCTTCTATTACACTGCCCAGTTCGCCGCCGGCTGATTTTTTGCTGTCTTTTCTTACCGCAGTGGCCACGGGCAGGTGGGGCATGTTATAGGCCAGGTAGAGGAAAAAGGGCTGTTTTTTTGCTCCTGATTCTTTCACAAACTTTATGGCCTCAGTGGTATAGGCCTTGGTAAGGATGGTATCATTTGGGCGGTAGATTTCTGGTTTCTGGTTCCTGAATATTTTGATGACTGTATCCGTTTTTACATAGGGCGCCCTGAAATCATGGCTGTACAGCATGCCATAAAACAGATCGAAACCCTGTTTATTGGGCAATCCTGTACCATAGTCGCCAATATGCCATTTACCGATGCAGGCGGTACGATAGGCCGAGGTTTTCAGCATCTCGGCAATGGTCACCTCCTCGTCGGGAATGGCAGTTTTGTCGCCTGGTCCAATGACGCGCGGCATTTTGGAGCGGCTGCAATAGCGTCCGGTTAGGGTCGATACTCTTGATGGGGAACAAGTAGGCGAGGTGGTTACAAAATTGGTGGCCAGCACACCCTTGGCAGCCATGTTATCCAGAAAGGGGGTGTTAAATAGGGGATTGCCATAGCAGGCCAGGTCGCCATAGCCCATATCATCGGTAAGTACAACAATTACGTTTGGCCTTTTTTGGGCATATGATGCTGTGCTGAAAATCAATATTGTAAACAGTGCTAAAAGAAAAGTCTTTTTTTTCATCAGATTGACATTATTTAAGGGCTAAGTTAAAACAAATGAGAGAAAAATAATTTCAATTGCGTCCCAAGTTCTTTTTAATCCGGATATCCCTGTTTTTTTGTGTCAGACATTTTTTAATCTATGAAGACAATACGGATATCATTAAAAAAGTAAACGGTGTTGATGAAAAACATAAAGCCTTGCAGGTAAAATGATATCTTTGCCGCGCACCTATAAAAAACACCAGCATAATGCCTTCAAAGTATAAATACCTGCTCTCTATATTTATTTTACTTTGTTTTTCTTCCTGCTTCCAGGTTATAGAAGAAATTAACCTTACCAAAGCCGGAACAGGAACAGTTAATTTAACCTTAAACCTTAGCGCCAGCAAAACAAAGGTGGCTTCTGTAATGCTGATGGACAGCATTCAGGGCTATAAGGTGCCTTCTAAACAAAAAATCCAGAAAGAACTGGATGAGGTTGTCGCTTATTTAAAGCGGTCGCCCGGCATCAGCAATGTACAGAAGAAAGTCGATTTTGAGAACTATATTGTAAGTGTCTCTTTTGCATTTAAAGATATCGCGAACATCAACAATGTGAACCAGGATGTGCTTAAAAAATTGAAGGTTAAAGGGGTTAGCAATTCTTCTTACATCTATAACGCTAAAAATCAGGTTTTTCAACGGAGTTATCAGCACGCCAAAGATGCGGTTGTGCAGTACAACAGGCTGAAACCGGAAGTCAAAAAAGTGTTTAAGGATGCTACTTATACCAGTATTTACCGCTTTGAGCAGCCTATCGTTTCCAGTAACAATCCTCTTGCCAAGGTATCTAAGTCTAAAAAAGCAGTCATGCTCAATACAGGTGTTCTTGGTTTGATCAATGGCAAAACCGACCTGTCTAACAGCATTGTGCTTACAAAGTAACATTACCATTTAAATTATACTCTATCTATGAATTCCCTTTACAAATGCTTAATTGCTTTATTTCTAACCAGTCTCACCTTTGATGCTGCTGCCCAGGACCTGGTGCGTAAAATACCCTCGGATGCGCTTGCCGTAGCTACAATTAAGGGTAAGAATTTAACAGCGCTCATGTCCTTAAATGAGTTTAACCATACTTTTATCGGAAAAGAGATCCTTTCCAAACTTTCAAAAAAGTCTGACAAAGCTTTTGTAACCATCGAAGATATTGGCTTTAACCTCAGTTCTTCATTTTATTATTACAACAGGAGTAACGACAGTGTAACTTATAACTGTTTCCTTGCACCGGTTAAGGACCTTGCCCAGGTTGATGCGCTTTATCAGCAGGCAAACCAAAAATTCAGTGTAAAAAATGGCCTAAGGTCTTATTATAATTCCGATTCTACCGAAGTAGCGCACTGGAATGCCGATACCTTTCTTTTTGTAGCAGGAAGTGCTAAAAAGGAATATTTCCTGCGCCCCGACGTAATCGGGCGTTTTGGTTTAACGGCCATTAGCCCGGCAGAAGAGGTACTGACAGATTCAGCAGCTGTGGCTGTTGAAGATGCTGTTGCTACCGATTCCGTAATTGTAGCGGTTGAGGAGCAGGAGGAAGTGGTTGCTGCCGACTCAGCTGGCCTTGCATCAGATTTTGGTTATGGAGATGAGCAGCTAAAGAAAACCATTGTTGCCGGCTGGATACAAAATATGGTAAACGATTTTTTTGCGGGCACGAACAAAGCATCTATACTGGATAATGCTGATTTTATGGGGAGCCTGGATCCGAACGCTGAAGCAACCATCTGGATTTCCGGTGCCGATAAGCTGTTCAATGCTTATATGCCTGCCCTTACTTATCTCAAGGGAATGAACTTTCTGAATGGCTATGGTAGTGCAAATGCCAGGGTTTACCTGGAAGACAAATCGATCCGACTGGCTACAAGCATGACCTTCAGCAATGAAATTGCAGCCGTTTTTAAAAGAGTGCATCAGCGCAAATTGAACAAGCGCTTTTTGAAATACGTAAACGAAGAGCGTATGATCGGGTATATGGGGTACGCATTGGATACCAAAGCCTATCTGGAAGAATATCCTAAGCTGATGTCGAAGTTATATGGTTCGGTATACGCTGATGAAGTGGGAATGGCTACAGACCTGCTTTCCCTTTTGCTGGATGAGGCTGCGGTTGCTAAAGTGGTAAAGGGGGATGCCTTGTTTATCTTTAACGGCTTATCCCAAAGCGAAGTCAGTTATAAATCTTACGAATACAACGAGGATAACTTCGAGAGCAAAGAGGTCATGAAAACAAAAAAAGAAACTTTACCCGATTTTTTGCTCATGGTCTCATCCGAAGACACTCGTTTAATTGATAAACTCATTGCCTACGGTGTAAAAAAGGAACTGGTAAAAAAGGGAGCGGGGTATTATGAGCTCAGCATTCCTAAAAGCCCGCTGGGGCTTTACTTTGCCATTAAAGATGGCATCATTTTCTTTGGCACCAGTAAAGCTGAAATGGATAATATTGCTGCCAACAGGTATGTCGCAAAGGTTTCTGCCAGGCATAAAAAAGCTTTGCTGAGCAGTAATTACTCCGCCTATTTCAGCGCGAAGAAGCTGTCCGGAAAAATTCCGGCAGAAGAATTGGGCAAAAAGCTGGATAAGGTTAACCGGGTATTGAAAAGTATGGGCGATATTTACCTGAAATCAGAACCACTTAAGGGGAATGTGTTGTCCGGACAGCTGAGCATGGATATTCCTGCAGATCAACCTAATGCTTTAAAATACCTGTTCTCTATTATTGAAGACGCGCAGAAATAAGCTTAAACGCATCATAGCCATGCTGGCGGCAGTTATCTTACTGCTGCTTGCCTTTGTTTATGGTTATCTGTCCTTACGCCAGTATACTTCTTACCGGCATCGCATCCATGCTGATGCGGCCCTCATTATCAAAGTTGATGCAGATCGGCTTTATCGTACGCTTGCCGCAGATTACCTGTTAAATTCATCTCATTATAAAGGTAGCAAGCGGCCTAAGCGGAAAACAGGTTTGGATATTCCGGCCAATGTTTTTATCTATACTGTTTATTCCAGGTCTGTACAAACATATTTCTGCAGCCTGCCGGTTGCGGATACCGCTGAGCTGCGGGTGTTCCTCAAAAAGACACTGGGAATAACCAGATTTAAAAATACAGGTAAATACATCCTGGGCAGTTCAGCAAACGGACGGCTGACCGTTGCTTTTAATGATCAGACATTTGCTGCTGCTTATTCCCTGAAAAAAGAAAATGTTCAGGAAATCCTTGAAGAACTCATTAATGGAGGAAACTTCCTTCCGGAAACCGACCCGAGGATAAAAAAACTAAAAGCTTTAACAGCACACCTGGCTTATGTATTTGAAGAATACACGGGAACAGGGCAGTTTAAAGCTGGGCACTTTCATATGCAGGGTGATTTTAATTTTAAAGGGCTCCAGGTTCAGGGAAAAGTATTTACCCATCGTGTTTTCGACAAAGATGCCGTGCTTAAGTTGTGGCTTGATGCAAAACCTGTAGTATCGCAGCAGCTTGCACCCGTTCAGGTTAAGACGCATACAATTTATCCCGATAGTTTATTGAAATACAGCAATGGGTATTTTGATGCAGAACTAAGCAAGCCGGTAAACCATGCAGATACCCTGATCACATACGAGTATAACGATAATTTTGAAAAGGTAGCCGTAACCAGGCCGCGTATAGTCCGGGTGCCCGGAATAAACAGCATGTTGAGCGCAAGGCCGACCGGCTTAATGCACCAGCTGGTAAGCCAAGGCATTTTGAATGGCGCTAAAGTAGACCCGCAGTTGTTTCCACTTTACCCGGTTTACACCAAACACCGCCCATCGGCGTTCCTGCTCAGCACCAATGAAAATGCGGCTTTTTCAGGTTTGAAAATTCAAACGCCTTATTTTTTTTACCTCGAAGCCGATTTCAGCAAAATCAGGGAGCAAGAACAGTTTCCTCTAGTTGAAACTTACATCAAAACATTCGGTAAGCTGGAAGTTAAGGCCTTGAATGTGAAGCCAGGCCTTCAGCATTTTGAAATGGACCTTTACTTCAGGTTAAAGCAGGTCAACGCACTTGGGCAGCTGTTCTAGAAATTGCCTTTTTTGTAGTATATTAGGGTTTAGTTAAGATTTTATGTCAAATATCAACCTGATTATCGAAGAACGACCTGCAAGTATAGGCAGTTTTATGGTAGGGCGGCTCCTGCCTTTTCGGGAAAAGAGAATGGTAGGCCCTTTTGCCTTTATAGACCATATGGGGCCTGTGTGTATGAGCGATAAGGAAAATATGGATGTGCCACCGCACCCGCATATCGGGCTTTCTACCCTCACCTACCTATTTGAAGGCAGCGTTATGCACCGCGACAGCCTGGGTACTGAGGTTGAAATCAAACCCGGACAAGTAAACTGGATGACCGCCGGAAAGGGGATCGTACATTCTGAACGGACACCGCAGTACCTTCGCAATTCGGATAAAATGATGCATGGATTGCAGATCTGGGTGGCTCTGCCGAAACACCTGGAGCAGATGGAGCCTGAGTTTTTCCATGTTGAGGGAAAAGGCTTGCCGGAGTGGACAGAGCAAGGTGTAAATATAAAACTTATTGCCGGAGAAGTTTTCGGAAGAAAATCGGAAGTTCCTGTTTACAGTCCCCTTTATTTTCTGGAGCTTAAGACCAGCAGTCGCCAAACCATAAAAATAGGGAAAGACCTTTTTGGTGAAAGTGCCCTCTACATTTTAGAAGGAGCAGTAGAAAGTGAAGGAAATACCTTTGGGCCTAAACAGCTTTTGGTGGCTAAAGACAGTAAACTTTGTGAATTCGACATGCAGGAAAATAGTACCATCTACATTTTTGGGGGCGAGCCCTTTCCGGAGGGGCGTATCATTTACTGGAATTTTGTGGCTTCTACTGCTGAAAGGATAGAAGAGGCGAAAAAGATGTGGCTGGAACAATCGTTTAAACCGGTACCTGGTGAAACGGATTTTGTGCCCTTGCCGCCCCAAAGCAACCACATCAAAGCCCACAATCCGGCGAATGACTAAGCTGTTCTGCGTACTTTTTCCAGCTCCCGCTGCATTACTTTAGCCGTTTGTGTGCTGCCATCATGGCTCCAGCCCGGAGGATAAAGAAAATATTTCAGCTTGTCTTTAAAGTCAGGGGCTTTCCTGGCATCAGCAATTAAAGCCCTGAACTCATGGAAGATGATGTTCACGGCGCCCGTATCTTCGGGTTGTTTGGTAAGTCCGTATACGATGTCTTCTTCAGGTACTTCTTCCTGAAAAGTACCGAACATCCGGTCCCACAAGATCAGTACCATCCCCATGTTTTTGTCAAGATAACGCAGGTTGCTGGCATGGTGTACCCTATGGTGAGAAGGGGTTACAAAAATATACTCAAATATTGGGTGCAGTTTACCTATGGTTTGGGTATGTACCAGGTTGCCATAAATTTGTGTGACCAGGTAAGCAAACAGGATGTCGAATGCACTAAAGCCCATAAAGGCAAGCGGCAGGTAAAAGAATACCCGGTATAGCGGCTCAAAAACTGTAGAGCGAAATCCGGTAGTAAGGTTAAAATAAGGGGAGGAGTGATGGGTAACATGCATGGCCCAGAAAAAGCGTACATAATGGCCGGTATAATGCAGCAGCCAGTACAGCAGGTCCTGCGCCAGGATCAGTACAAGCCAATAGAGGTAAACATTAGAAATATGGAACAGGCTGTAATGGCTGTAAACGTAATCCAGCAGCATAAATGTTCCCGCTTTGGTGGCTACATTGATGACAAATGCGGCTGCCATAAGGTAAACATTGGTGAGGGTGTCACGCCCATGATAGTGTTTCCTGTCATGAACGTAACTAAAATACATCTCGAATAAGGTAAGCAGTATGACGAAGCCAAATAATGCGCCAACAGTTATACTTTTATCCAATTCAATCATTTTTTTATTTATTAAGGTATTGTTATTGTTTTACGTGCAGAGGTATGGGCACTGAAAAATCCCAGCGCACCACCACTGATGTTACTCAGCGGGTTGGTAGGTGCAGCACCATTATCGCTTCCGTTAGCACCAAACAGGCTAAACAGATAGGTAAAAACCGGCTCATCAATACAATGCATCTCCGCGGTTAACCTATCGCCTTTTTTCAGGTTAAGCGCCCGGTTTTTTGTTCTGTTCTCAAATACAAGGTACTCATTAACTTCCTGTCCCGGAGTATATTCATCATTAAGGACTTTATAGCCGATTTGCAGCTGATCATTGATGTATTGCTGAAACCAGTACCTGTTTCCGGGCGCTACAGGATCCTTAAATTTTACCCTGGGTGTTGCCCTGGTCGTATCAACGTCATTCGGCTTAAGTGTAAAATCCAGGAACTCAACAACAGCAGGCATGGTACTGGAGGCTGTAAAAACCTCTCCCTTAATGTTAACGCTAAGGCGATAGGTTTGTCCGGGTGTCCCCGTAACTGCCGTACTTTCATAAATACCTTTTGACGTTTCTGTTAACATAAATGTATTGCCGTTATTTTCAATTTTTACACTAGCCCCGCTTATCCCGTTAAACTGGTTGTCATCGCCAAAGTTCTTGGTTTCACTAATTGCAACCTTAGCGCCATTTGGCTGGTTGGTAACTGTTCCTTCAATTACATATTTTGGTGATTCATTGTCCTTCAGTTTAAGATCAATAGCTTTTTCGCAAGACCAGAGCATTGAAATTGATGCCAAAATTATAAAACGAACTACTGTTTTCATAGTGTTAAAATTTAAAATTATACGAAATTGACGGAACGAACCTGAAAAGGGTTGTTCGGATGGCTTCCGTTCTGTTGGGGTCTGTTTCTTTATCTTTAAAGGTAATGCGGTAGGCATTTTCACGGCCATAGGCATTGTACAGACTGAAATTAAGTTCCGATGAGAATTTTTTGGTTTGTTTCAGCAGCTTTGTGGCCCCTATATCCAAGCGATGGTAACTTGGCATGCGGTCGGCATTGCGTTCCGAGAAAAAGAAATAGCTATGTCCCAGCATCTTGTATTTTCCGTTTGGAAAAGTTACCGCATTGCCGGTGGCAAATACCCAATTGGCCGATAGCGACCACTTTTTACTGAGCTGGTACATGCTTACGATAGAAATATCATGCGTTCTGTCCTGCCTGGCGTTGTACCAGTTGTTATTATTGATGCCATCGATCTGCCTTTCCGTTTTTGACAGGGTATAAGCCAGCCATCCGGTTAATTTCCCTGTTTTCTTTTTAATCAGAAATTCTGCTCCGTATGCCCTTCCTTTACCATAAAGCAATTGTGTTTCAATGGGCTGGTTGGTGTAAATGTCGGCCCCGTTACGGTAATCTATCTGATTTTGAAGCGTCTTGTAATAGGTTTCCACAGTAAGTTCATAAGCATTGCCGCCAAGGTTTTTGTAATAGCCTAAAGACACCTGGTCACTCAGTTCAGGCTTAATGATATTGGTGCTGGCCACCCACCTGTCTGTTGGAGAGGAGGAGTTAGCGTTGGAAATCAGGTGCAGGTTCTGGGCATTCCTTACGTAGGAAGCCTTAATGGAGCTCGATTCATTTAACTGCAAAGCTGCTGCGAACCTGGGTTCCAGGTTAACATAGGTCTTTACCAGCTCCCCTGGCTTATAACTTGTAGCGCCCGTCACTTTGCCTTCCGTATCTAAAGTATAGTAATCGCCTTTCCCAAGGATACTAAAGGCCGAAACACGCAAACCGTAGGTGAAACTAAGTACAGGACTGGCTTTCCAGGTATTGCTGATGTAAACTGCATTTTCAAGGGAATACCTGTCCTGAAGCTTCTGCGAGATAAAGCCAGAATCCCCATTGGCCTGAACTTCTCCGGGCTTAATGGTATGAAAAATGGAGTTGAAACCAAAACTAAGGGTATTTTTGTCGTTGGCATACCATTGGAGGTCTTCCTTAAAGTTCCAATCCCTGATCTGTGAGAATAGCCTTACCGAACTTTCGTCTCCATTCGACTGGATCTTATAATTGAAATTGCTAAAGATCAGCGAGGTATTCGAAAACAGCTTGCTGCTGAAAATATGGTTCCAGCGCAGGGTAGAGGTAGCATTGCCCCAGTTGATCCCTGACAGGTTATCACTCCTCAGCACATCTTTTCCAAAATAGCCCGAAATGAACAGGCGGTCTTTTTCCCCGAGGTAATAATTGGCCTTTAGGTTAAGGTCATAAAAATAAAGCTGGGTATTTTTAGTTGCCGAATCGCCCGAAAGTTTCAGGAACATATCGGCATAGGTTCTTCTGGCCGAAATCAGGAAAGAGGATTTATCTTTCTGGATGGGCCCTTCTGCATTTACCCGGGCAGCGATAAGACCAATACCCCCGCTTACACCAAATTTCTGGTTATTGCCCTCGTTCATCTTAACATCCAGCACAGAGGACAACCCGCCGCCATATTGCGCCGGCATTCCGCTTTTATAAAGCGTTACATTTTTTATGGCGTCAGAGTTAAAGGTCGAAAAGAACCCGAGCAGGTGTGTGGCGTTATACACCGGGGCTTCATCCAGCAAGATCATGTTCTGGTCTGCACTACCGCCCCGTACAAAAAAACCTCCGCTTCCTTCCCCTGAAGTTTTTACGCCCGGTAAAAGCTGCAATGTTTTGATCACATCACGTTCACCAAGCAGAACGGGTACATTTTTTGTTTCGCTGATGCTCAGTCGTTCCATTCCCATCTGCGGGTTCTCAATATTTCTTTTGCCCGCATTGGCACTTATGGTTACCGTTTCAAGCTCATTCAGGTCGTCGTCAAGTGCGATATTCAAAACCAGGTTTTTATCCAGCTCTACTTGTACTTTATGGCTTTTTGAACCTACGGCCTTTGCTTCGATGGCATAATTCCCTTTAGGCAGGGTGATGGAATAAAAACCATATTCGTTGCTGAATGTGGCGTATTTCGTACCGCTTATCCGTATGGTGGCTGCAATCAGGGTTTCTCCCGTAGCTGTAGATTTAATAGTACCACTTAAAGTATGTTTTTCCTGATTTTGTCCCGGATTGGCCGCCGGGTCGGCCACCGGCTTTTTTTCCTTAGCAGGATCTAATCGTATAAAAACCTCTTTGTCTAAGGCACTGAACCGGAGGGCCTCGTTCATAAATGCGGCCTCAAGCACAGCCGCCAGCGGCTTATCCCTGGCACTAACACTGATCCTGATCTTACTGAGCGCGATCTGTTCGTTATAAGTGAATTTTACCCCGCTTACCCTGGTGATCTTATCCAGGGCAGTTTTTAAGGGCTCGTCTTTGAGCGTGATGCTTACCTTCTTTGCCAGCTGATCCTGCGCCCGGGCCTGGACTTGGGCCAGGGCCAGCAGGAGCAATATCAGGCTAATGAGTGTCAGGAGTCTGACAGGTCCAATTGATTTCATATGTGTATGTTTGTGTGTGTTGCGTGAAGCGTGCGTTTCAGTTTAATATTTAAGGATGATATACTGCGTGCCCTCTTTTTTCCATTGGGCTTCCATGACTGTGGAGAATTTGTTTAAGGTTTCGGCCAATGGATCGGTCATCTTGAGATGGCCATAAAACGCACTTTCTATCAGGCTGCTATCAGTTTTGATCTGAATACCATACTGATTTTCCAGGTCACGGATCACCTCCCCAAGCGCTGCTCCCCTGTATTCATATAAGCCTAACCTTTTATTCAGGAAAGCAGCAGCATCAGGATAGTCTACCTTACTGATACTCGCTGCAGCTTTATCAACAATAATGCGCTGATTGGCCACTATCGTATCCCTTTGGGTAGTGTTTTGGCCTTGGAGGGCCACGGCTACCTTACCGGTAACCAGGGTAACATTTATGGTGTTTTGTTGTGTGTAAGCCGTAACATTAAAGCTGGTTCCCAGCACCGTAGTGCTCACTTGGCCGCTTTTAATGATAAATGGGTGCCGGACATCGTGAGTGACTTCAAAAAAAGCTTCACCTTCAAGCGTTACGTTTCGCTCCGTTCCCTCAAATTTTTCCGGGTACCCGAGTTTACTATTCGGACTAAGCCAAACCCTCGTCCCGTCGGGTAGACTTACCAGTTTGCGCTCAGCAGTTGCTGTAAGTAACTGGTGCGCCGGTGCAGGCGCAATCAGTCTGCTGAGGTCCGACCTATACAGGTACAGGCCAGACAAAATCAGTAATACTGCCGCGGCACTGACCAATCTTCGCCATAGCTGCACTGTTTTTCTTTCCTGCGGAAGGAAAGGAGGGGTAAGCCCCTTTTCAGGAGATAAAGCGGTCTGATCCCAGGTGTCGGACAGCAGGGCCATAAGCTCCTGATCGTCCCTCCTTT
This sequence comes from Pedobacter africanus, assembly GCF_900176535.1. NCBI lineage: Bacteria > Pseudomonadati > Bacteroidota > Sphingobacteriia > Sphingobacteriales > Sphingobacteriaceae > Pedobacter > Pedobacter africanus. The sequence goes on from NZ_FWXT01000001.1 coordinate 3,334,903, forward strand.
TTTCCAGCAGATCGAAAAAATGCTTAAGTTCTTCTGCTGTGCAGGAATTGCTTAAGTAAAGCTGATATAAGTGTTTAAATTGTTCTTTTTCGCTCACAGTTTATTCGTTTAAACAGGGTGCTTTTAAGCTGCCCGTTTATTACAATACAATTGAAAAAGGCAAGAGGACTAGTTGGGGCGAAAATAATTTGATGAAGCAATAAGAAAACAGATGATACTGCCATGTTTACTCACATAGCTGCGGATAAATTTAGTAGCCTCAACCATATGGTTTTTTACGGTGTTCTTAGAAATGTTCAGTTTTTCAGCGATCTGGTCATGGGTCATTTCCTCATTACGGCTCATCTGGTAAATCAGCTTTTTTTGAGGTGGTAAAAGCTCAATAGCCTTGTCGTAGGTTTTCAGCAGTTCCTTTTCCAGTAAGTTGTCCTCTGTGGTATTGCGTATGGTGTCTATGTAATTGAATATCTCTTCCTGCAGCACCTTATCGCGGGCTGCTTTTTTCAGGTGGTTCAATACATGGTTGAGGGTAATCTTTTTGAGGTAGGCCCCAAAGTTGAGTTCGGTATTGATCTGCTCTTTTTTTTGCCAGATCCGGATAAACACTTCCTGTACAATTTCCTCTGCCGTTTCCGGTGATTTGCATAAATTACAGGCGTAAACATACATTTTTGCCCGGTAGAGGTTGTACACATCGGCAAATGCCAGCTGATCTCCCTTCCTGAGTTTGATGAGCAGTTCAATGTCTTCTGTTGTTGCCGGTTGATCTGTATGCATGAAAAATTATTGCGCCCAATGTTAAATAAATTTTTCAATACTAAGAAATCGGTAGTAATGGCAGGGCTTTTTTTACCTTCCGGTGAGATCGATGCGGAAACTGTCGAACAGGCTTGCCTTTAACGATGCGGCTGCCAGCATAGGGTCTGATATCACGGTATAATACGCTCCTTTGATGCTGAAATCAAAAGGTGTTTTTTCCAGGGTAATCTTTAGGAACCCATGTTTGTTATCGCAGTACTTGTCCAGATGCACCTGATCCAGAGCAGGGTTATGTAGCTCATAGGCTGGATTATACGGATCGGCAAGTGCGTGCAATGCGTCAAACCCACCGGCACCTGCCACAATAAAAGGGACAGTTTTTCCATCTGCATATTGCTTACTGAACCGTTGGTAATTGTGCACATGGCCGCTGAAAACAATATCGGGCTTTACGCCCGCCTCTTCGAATGCACCTTCTAAAAATTCGATCATCGGCAGGCTCGATCCATGGTTAACATCAGCCGAGTAGGGAGCATGATGCAGACACACGATAATTGCTTTCTCTGCTCTGTGTTTCGCAGCGTGTTGTAACTCCCCGATGAACCAGCTTCGCTGTTCTTTTTTGATGCAGCCATATTTCGGGACATTCGTATAAAGACCTATAATCGTGGCCAGGGGGGCTTCCATAGTCCAGTAAGCATGCGGCTGTACCTGGCTTTTTCTTTTACTGTCCGGACTAAAATAAATGGTTCTGGGGGCACTATTGCAAAAGGTCGTATAGAAGGCTTCCAGGCTGTCGTAATGCTCGCTTTCCGGATTGATATCACCGTCGTGGTTCCCGGCGATTGCGTAGACCTGGCCAGGGTAAGCTTCAAAAGGCTCAAGAAACTGCGGCGCATATTGTTCTGCCTCACCATAATGGTATACAATGTCGCCCAAATGGTATAAAAAAGAGGGCGCTTCTTTTTCGGCATACTGGGCCGCCATTTGTTTGGCAACTATTTGCTGGTTACCGGGAGCATTTACGCTGCCTGTATCGCCAACCATATGAAATATCAGCTTATCCTTACCGGCAGGGATATCGGCGCTCAGGCGATATGGATAGCTGCCTGTTGCCACAGGCAGTGGCTGGAATTTATGCGAATCATCCAGCTGTTCTGTTTTTAAAACAGCGCTGTACAGGGTTTTTGTGCTGATCATAACCATATGTTTTTGACTACAATAAAATTAATGCCGTTGTATTAAATTATTGTTAAGAAAAGAATAACAACCAATTTTGGGGATTTAAACTAAACTGTAATCCTGGTGTAATTAAATGCTGTTCCGGGGTGTATTCGGCTGGTATTGTAACATTTGCATTATTTTATTCTCTAATTTTGAAAATCAAATTAAAGATCTTTATGAAACCTTTCATTTTTTTAGCTGCTGTGGTAATGGGCCTTAGCGCTTGTGACAACACTAAATTGCAGCTAAGAGCACCTGAGCCCGGCAAAGCCAGTGAAATGGCATCCACTATAAAAACAGATACCAGTAAAGCAGACACCTTTAAGCTGGATACGGTAAAAGCAGTAGCCGTAAAACACTAAAAACTGTTTTGCTGTGTATATTTGCTTTTATGCCAATGGAACACAGCGGAATATCAAGACTGCCCAGGCTTACGGCCATACTCACTTGTCTTCAAACCAAGCGGCTTACTACAGCTACAGAGCTGGCCGAAAAATTTGAGGTGAGTGTCAGGACCATTTACCGTGACATCAGAGCACTGGAAGCTGCAGGCATTCCCATTTTTACCGAAGAAGGAAAAGGCTACTCCCTGGTTGACGGCTACAGATTGCCGCCGGTTAGTTTTACGGAAAGCCAGGCGAATGCACTCATTACTGCCGAACAACTGGTGCTGAGAAATAAGGACGCTTCTTTTGTTAAGGAATATACCGAAGCCATCACCAAAATAAAAGCGGTATTAAAAGAGAATACAAAGGATAAAGCTAACTTGTTGTCCAAAAGGATTGCCATCAGGAACAATCTTCAGAACAGCAGCACCAGCAACAACCTTTCTGTGGTACAGCTTGCACTTACAGGATTCAACCTCGTAGAGATTGCTTATCGCGATGAACAGGCACAGGAAACGACAAGGATTTTAGAGCCATTTGCCCTTTACAGCACCCAGGAGAACTGGATACTAATTGCCTTTTGCAGGCTCAGAAAAGATTACCGGACCTTTCGTTTAGACCGGATCATTCAGCTCCAAACCCTCAGCGAAAAATTTGAGCCCCATAAAATGTCGCTCGCGGAGTATTTTGAGCTTTGCAGAATCAAATCCCAAGCCCTGACATAGGGCTGTCACAAGCCGGGTATATATTTGCTGTAAAATGTATTAAAATGGAAAAACAAACACTCAATTCATTTCCTGTGATAGGAATTACAGTCAGAACATGTAATGCAGACGGAAGCGCTGCCAGGGATATTCCCGAACTTTGGGCCAGGTTTCATGCTGCTCAAATAGCAGGGCAACTGAGCAATATGGCCGGTCCGGAAATCTATAGCATTTATACCGGTTATGAGGGCGATTATACCCAGCCTTACACCACCCTGATTGGCTACAAAGTGGAAAACCTTGACCATATACCAGAAGGACTGACAGGTATCATGATAGGGGGCGGCAGTTATGAGAAACGCACAGTAAAAGGCAACCTGCATAAAGGACTGGTATACGATGCCTGGGTAGAAATCTGGAACTCGGACCTGCAAAGGGCTTATACTGCTGACTTTGAAGTTTACGGAGCAGCGGCCCGGGATCCGGAGGATGCAACTGTCGAAATTTACATTTCCCTCAGACCCTGAAGCTGAGCACATTTTTCCGGCAGGTATCGGCACACAAACCTGTAACAAAATCATTTGCTGTGTCTCCAATAGCAGATGGTTAAATATCTTTTACTAAGTTTGAATAACTAACTCATTTTTTATGAAGAAAATCAATAGATCAATTGGAGTGTCTGTGCTTGCCGGAACTGTGCTTTTTATGGCTGCCTGTAACAGTTCAGAAACAAAAAGAGAACTGCAATCTGGTGTTATCCTCAAAAACATGGATACAACGGTTGTTCCGGGCAACGACTTTACTGCCTATGTAAATGGTACCTGGATGAAAAATACAAAAATCCCTTCTGATAAAGCTGCTTATGGAGTGGGGTCGATGGTCAATGACAAGGCCCAGGAAGATGTAAAGGCCATTATAGAAAATGCCGCAAAGGCAAAAGCAAAGGATGGGTCTGAGGAGCAAAAGATAGGTGACTACTACGAGTCTTATATGAACATGAAAGTGCGGGATGCTATCGGATTAAGCCCTTTGACAGCAGAATTTAAAAGGATTGATGCTTTAAGCGGCATTAAGGATCTGGCTGGTTATTTTGCCTATGCCAATAAAACAGGGGTCAAGATCCCTTTCAGTATAGGGGTAATAGAAGACTTTAAAGATCCTAAAAAATACATGCTGTATACCTGGCAGGGTGGTCTTGGTTTGCCCGACCGCGATTTCTATTCGCTGCAGGATGCAAAATCAAAAGAAATCAGGGCCAAATACCTGCAGCATGTCGAAAATATGCTGAATCTGGCAGGCCTGACTGATGCGAAAGCCAAAGCTGCCCAGATCATGGCCCTGGAAACAGCAATGGCGCTCAAACAAATGAAGAAGGAAGAAACCAGGAATATAGCGGGGCTTTACAACAAATATGCAGTGAAAGACCTGAATAAACTGCTGCCCGATTTTGATTGGAATACCTTGCTGAAAGAAGCCGGTGTAAAAAATCAGGACAGCCTGGTCATTACCCAGGTTGCCTACACCAAAGACCTGAATGCTATATTGAAGAGTACCCCGATTGACACCTGGAAAACTTATCTGAAATGGGGTGTGATTACAGGGGCTGCATCTTCCCTGAACAGTGCATTGGATAAAGAACACTTCGAATTCTATGGCAAGACCCTGAACGGGATTAAGGAGCAGAAACCCCAATGGCGCAGGGCTGTTGATGCCGTAAATGGAAGCCTAGGTGAAATGGTGGGTAAACTATATGTAGAAAAACACTTTTCTCCTGAAGCCAAGGAGCGGATGCTGAAACTGGTGGGCAATCTGTTAAAGGCGTATGAAAGCAGCATCAGGGAACTGGACTGGATGAGCCCGGAGACTAAAAAGCAAGCGCTGGCAAAGATCAGTAAATTCACACCGAAAATTGGTTATCCGGATAAATGGAGAGACTACAGTGCCTTGAAAGTGGTAAGAGGTGATCTTTATGGCAATAACCAACGGGCCGATGAGTTCGAATACAACCGTACCATCAATAAACTGGGGAAACCGGTTGACCGTACTGAATGGGGCATGACACCACAAACGGTAAATGCTTACTACAACCCGACCATGAATGAGATCGTATTTCCGGCAGCAATATTGCAACCTCCGTTTTTTGACATGAATGCAGATGACGCGGTAAACTACGGAGGTATAGGGGCAGTAATCGGTCATGAAGTAGGACATGGTTTTGACGACCAGGGCAGCACTTTTGACGGAGATGGTGTGATGCGAAACTGGTGGACAAAAAAAGACAATGAAGAGTTCAAGAAAAGAACAGGTGCACTTGTGGCGCAGTATGGGGCCTTCCAGGTGTTTCCTGATTTAAAGGTGAATGGCAATTTTACGCTTGGAGAGAATATAGGTGATCTGGGTGGCCTAAGCATTGCCCTTAAAGCCTACAAGGCAAGCTTAAACGGTAAGCCCGCTCCGGTTATGGACGGTTTTACAGGTGAGCAAAGGGTGTTCATTGGCTGGGGACAGGTTTGGTTAGAGAAATCTACAGATGAAGCGTTACGGAACCAGATCGCTACTGATCCGCACTCGCCTGCACGGTTCAGGGTAAACGGTATTGTCAGGAATATTCCTGAATTCTATACCGCATTTAAGGTAAAGCCTACAGACTCTTTATACCTGGCGCCCGAAAAAAGGGTGAAGATCTGGTAAATAAAGAGAGATCCGGTAAATAATAAGGCCGCTTCACACTATGAAGCGGCCTTTTTTTGAGATGAGGTATTTAGATGATATTAGCTGCTGATATAGTTCTCCAGTTGGGAAATGGTCTGCCTCTGGTCTTCAATGATGAACTTTACCACATCTCCAATGGATACCATGCCATAGAGCAGGTTATCCTGCATCACAGGTAAATGCCGGATGTGTTTATCTGTCATCAACCCCATACAAAATTCAATGGTATCTGAAGGAAGTACCGTAATTGGCTCTGCAGTCATGACCTCCCGGATTGGGGTTTCTGCTGAAGATTTGCCATGTAATATGATCTTTCTTGCATAGTCACGCTCCGTAAAAATTCCCAGTAGCTGTTTGTCTTCCAGGATAAGCAAGGCGCTGATGTTTTTCTCCATCATTAATTTTAATGCATCTAAAACTGACGAATTCTCTGATATGGAGAAGATCTGGGCTGATTTGGTGCTGAGTAACTGCTGAACCGTTTTCATAAGAAATTCACATTTAACTAAATTTGCCCACTTTCTTTCTTCCTTTAAAAGAAATATAAGTGTACATGAATTTAATTAAAAAAAATTGAATATCAATGAATTGTCAGCAAAAAATAATTAACTGTACGGCTCAGTTAAAGAATTGACAAAATCTCTTCTACGTATTTCCTGTCATTTGCCAGCCGCGGAACCTTATGCTGCCCGCCCAGTTTACCTTTGGATTTTAACCAGTTGTAAAATGTATTGGAAGGGGCATTGTGTACTTTCGGTCTGCGCAGCGCAAGATCTTTAAAGCGCTTGGCATCATAATCAGAATTTACTTCCCTTAAAGTCTGGTCCAGGACATCTATAAAATGCTCGAAGTCATTGGGCTGCTGGTCAAATTCGATGATCCATTCATGTCCGCCTACTTCTTCACCTTTAAAATAGATAGGACAGGCCGTATAGTCTTTAAATACCGCACCTGTTTCTGTACAGGCTTTACAAATGGCCTGCTCTGCATTGTCAATAATCACCTCTTCACCAAAAGCGTTGATGAAATGTTTGGTACGACCCGTGATTTTTATCCGGTAAGGGAAAAGGCTGGTAAACTGAACGGTATCCCCGATCATGTACCGCCACAGGCCCCCATTGGTAGAGATGATGATGGCGTAGTTCTTGTTCTTCTCAACTTCTTCCAGCGACAAGGTCTTCGGATGTTCATCTTCAATATGCTCCAGGGGCAGAAATTCATAGTAAATGCCATAATCGAGCATCAGGAGCATCTCATCTGAGTTTACTTCATCCTGTATGCCAAAGAAACCTTCCGATGCATTGTAAGTCTCCAGGTAGTACATGTCCGAAGATGGGATCAACTCCCGGAACTGTTCCCTGTAGGGTTTAAAATTCACCGCGCCATGAATGTAAAGTTCCAGGTTTGGCCATACCTCCAGCAAATGCTTCTTTCCGGTAATTTCAAGAACCTTTTTGGCCAGTACAATAGTCCAGGTGGGCACACCGGCTATATTGGTTACATTTTCTTTGATGGTAGCCTCGGCCATTCTTTCCATTTTTTCCTCATAGTTGTCCATAAGGGCAATAGAGATGTTGGGCGTGCGATAATATTCCGCCCATACAGGCAGGTTTTTGATCAGTACGGCTGAAAGATCGCCGTAAAAAGAATCCTCATTCAGTTGGTTGATCTGGTGGCTTCCGCCAAGTACGAGGCCTTTGCCGGTCAGGATCTGGTTGTCGGGGCGATTGTTGCAAAAGATAGAAAGCATGTCCTTTCCCCCTTTGAAATGGCATTCCTGCAGCGATTCCTCAGAAACCGGAATAAATTTGCTCCTGTCGCTGGTCGTACCCGATGATTTGGCGAACCACTTGATCTCCGAAGGCCAGAGGATATTCTGTTCACCCTTCAGCATCCGCTCTATATAAGGCTTTAAAGTATCGTAATTTTGAATGGGTACCCTCTCTTTAAACTGATGGGTAGAGAGGATGGATTGATAGTCATACTTTATGCCCCATTCCGTGTACTCAGCGCTGGTTATCAATTTGTGAAACCATTCTTCCTGTACTTCATGGGGATATTTCATAAAAAGCTCGATCTGATGAACGCGCTTCTTCATATACCAGGTAAAAATCGAATTTACAATTGCCATGTGTTGGAATTTGAATAAAGACTAGAGTTGTTTTTTGCGCAGTACGAAGTTCGACCCCAGGTAAACCCTTCTTACCATTTCATTGGCTGCAAGCACTTCAGGTGTGCCCGATTCTAATATCTTGCCTTCAAAAAGCAGGTAAGCCCTGTCGGTAATAGACAAAGTCTCCTGCACGTTATGGTCTGTGATCAGTATCCCGATGTTTTTATTTTTTAGCTTATGCACTATGGTCTGGATCTCCTCTACTGCAATAGGGTCAACCCCTGCAAAAGGCTCATCCAGTAATATAAAATTAGGGTTCGCTGCAAGTGCGCGGGCAATTTCTGTCCTTCTTCTTTCTCCACCTGAGAGCAGGTCGCCCCTGTTTTTGCGGACTTTATGCAAGCTGAACTCCGTAATCAGTTCTTCCAGCTTTTCATGACGTTCCTCGCGGCCCATTTCTGTCATTTCCAGGATGGCCATGATGTTGTCCTCTACCGAAAGTTTCCTGAATACCGAAGCTTCCTGCGCCAGGTACCCGATACCCTTTTGGGCCCTGCGGTACATTGGGTCTTTGGTGATGTCGTGTTCATCCAAAAATATAGTGCCTTCGTTCGGTTTGATCAACCCCACGATCATGTAAAATGAAGTGGTTTTACCCGCCCCGTTTGGCCCCAATAGCCCCACAATTTCACCCTGACTCACACTAAAAGAGACGTCGTTAACAACAGTCCGCTGTTTATATTTTTTTATGAGATGCTCAGCCCTTAAGATCATTATCCGCTTTTATTCCTTTTATATTTAATTGTAAACGCCTTTGTTCTCTCCATACATTTTCTTCTATAGTATAACAAACAGAAAAAGGCCGGTTTGGTTGCAGCACATGTTCATATTCTTCTGCCATGCCAAATCCGATGCTTTCAAAAATAGGTGAATTTTGTTGTTTTATTGCCAACTTTAAGTGTTTTGTGCCTACAACATAGGGCCTGCCCATAATTGTTACATTATGGCTCACAAAAACCGGGGCCATATTATGCGGTCCAAACGGTGCCATCTGGGCAATGATCCGCTGAAATTTGCCATCTATCTGGGATAACATGATTTCGTTGTCTATCCTGATTTCAGGGCATAACAGGTCTTCTGTAATGGTAGCGGCTACAATATTTTCGAAACGCTCGCTGAAAGCGTCGATATGCTCAGGCTGCAGGGTAAGGCCGGCTGCGAACTTATGCCCTCCAAATTGCACCATCAGATCTTCGCAGCCCAGCAGGGCCTCATAAAGATCAAAGCCCGCAACCGAACGGGCCGACCCTGTAAGCAGACCGTTTGATTTGGTCAGAACCACCGTAGGTCGGTAATATTTTTCTGTCAGCCTGGAAGCAACGATGCCAATAACCCCCTTGTTCCAGTTTTCATGGTAAACTACAGTTGTTTTTTTATTGACCAGTATCTCACATTCCCCAATCAGGGCCAGTGCTTCGGCAGTAATGTTCTGGTCAGACGTTTTACGTTCTGTATTTTGCAGGTTAATTAAAAGGCTTTGTTCCTGTGCCAGATCGTTCTCTGTACACAACAACATTTTTACAGCCTGTTTGGCATGGTCCATACGCCCGGCGGCATTGATCCTTGGTGCAAGTGAAAATACCACATCGGTAAGCGTATAGTCCTTGGCCTTCCCGGATATTTCCATCAGGGCTTTCAGGCCTATAGAGGGATTGGTGTTTAGTTTGATCAGGCCATGATAGGCAAGCACCCTGTTCTCATCATTAACGGGCACAATGTCGGCAGCAATGCTTACCATAACCAGGTCAATATACTGCTCGTATTGCGCCGCGGGTAATCCATGTTGCAGGGAATATGCCTGCGCCAGCTTAAAGCCTATGCCACAACCTGCCAATTCCTTGAAGGGGTAGCTGCAATCTTCGCGTTTCGGATCAAGTATGGCCGCCGCCGCCGGTAGGGTCTCGCCTGGCAAGTGATGGTCGCAAATGATAAAATCTATGCCTAAAGAATTGGCATATGCCACCTTGTCAATAGATTTGATCCCGCAGTCCAGGGCTATGATCAGGCTGAAGCCATGGGCTTTGGCATAATCAATTCCCACCGTAGAGATGCCGTAGCCCTCTTTATGCCTGTCGGGTATGTAAAAGTCGATCTCCTTTGTGAGCCTGCTAAAAAAACTATAGGTGAGGGCAACCGATGTTGTTCCGTCCACGTCGTAATCACCATAAACCAGAATTTTTTCTCCTTTTAACAGGGCCTCGTCTATGCGTTCAATTGCCCTGTTCATATCCTTCATTAAAAAAGGGTTGTGCAGGGATGCCATTTCCGGCCTAAAGAAACTACGCGCCTCATCAAAAGATGAAATGCCCCTTTGCGCCAGTATCTGAGCTAAACTTTTGTCTATATTTAATTCTTGTGCAAGCGAATCTGCCACTTCCATATTGCCTTGTATAGCCTGCACCCATCTTTTCTTCATTATTATATCTTTGGTTATCAGTAGTTACGGAAGATCCGGCAGCTTTTATCAGCACGATTTCCTGCAGGTTCCATATCTTTGCAATGATTCGTAAATATATCATTAATATTTCTTCTTACTAATAACTACGCCATTGCAAGTTTTCACTTTATACGAGGGTTCTTATTCTGTAGACGCAAGCAAAAAGTTCATCCCTTTTAACCCCGAAACGGACGATCCTAAAAGCCGGCCTGCCTCTTTGTTTATTCATGTGCAGCCATTCCTTGTACAACTGAAAGATCAATTGTTGTTGCTGGACACGGGTTTGGGCTATAGTAACGACAAAGGACTGCTTATTCTGCATGAAAACATCAGGAAAGCGGGATTTGATCCTGAAGATGTAACCATGGTACTCATGTCACACCTGCATTTCGACCATTCAGGAGGGATGATCCATAAACTGGATAACAAAATCGAACTGAGTTTTCCTCATGCCAATTATGTGATCCAGCGGGGCGAATGGGAGGCGGCATTTACCAACCCGTCCTCTTCCTATAAGACAGAGATCTTTGATTTTTTACAGCGTAATGCACAGCTTACTTTTATAGATGGCTCAGGGCAGCTCAGTGAGGGGATCAGTTACGAGTTAACTGGTGCGCACACACCTTTTCATCAGGTTTTTCTGCTGGATGACGGTGTGGATAAAGTCTTTTTTGGGGGCGATGTTCTACCTGAACCGGAAGAACTGCTCAGGAAGTTTATCGCCAAATATGATTTTGATGGCCGTAAAGCAATGGAATTGAGGGAAGAATTTGGGAACAGGGCCGCTGAGGAAAACTGGAACTGCCTTTTTTATCATGGCAAAAGCCGGGCATCAGGCCATGTAAGCAAGGCCGAAGGACAGTTCAAGATCAGCTAGAGCTTATTGTTCCAGCTGTTTAAAAAGCTCTATTAATCTTTCAATAGAAAGAGGTTTGGATATGAAGCCCTTAACCTTGGCAAAGGTTTTGGCTTTTTCTATGTCGTTCTCATAAACCGATGAAGAAAGCATATACATGTCTACTCTTTGCGTTACATGTAATTCTTCATAGGCATCCAGAAACTCCCATCCGTTTAAAACCGGCATATTAATGTCGATAAGAATGAGCTGAGGGAAGGATTCCTGGTCTAAAGTTTCTTTCAGGAACTCAATAGCCAGCAAGCCGTTGGCCTTGGATACCATATTAACATTGTATCCCGTTTTTTCTACAATCTTTTTGATAATGAAGATGTTAATGTCGTCATCATCAATAACGAGAAGGTTAATTCTATTATCCATCATAAGGGTTGCTTGGCCCCGGGCCAAAAATGTTTGCTACTGATATAAAGTTATGAAATATGTCTGTAAATATTTTAACTCTTAAACATTTATTTTATTAATAAAAAAAGCCATTACGAAGAATGGCTTTTTAATAATTTAATTTAAGTTCTATTTCTTTGCTACCAGTTTTACTGAAAGTTCAAAATCATCGTAGATCATTTTATCGCCAACGTCAGGGAACATGCCTTTAGACCTGTATTTGATACCAAATTTTGTTCTGTCCACTGTTACCTTTTCAGCTGTTGCCGAAACCGAACCATCAGCATTCCATGTTACAGTGGCAGGGAAGGTAATCGAATTGGTTACCCCTTTAATGGTCAGGTCGCCTGTTACATTTACCTGATTTGCAGCTGCGGCAGCAACTTTTTTAATCACGAATGTAGAAGTAGCAAATTTATCGGTGCCAAAAAAATCGTCTGCCTTCAGGTGGCCTTCAAGCCTTGCGCTTTTGTCGGCATCCTTAATGGTAGTCATATTAATTACAAAGTTTCCTCCCGATAGTTTTTTGCCATCAAACAACAGGCTTCCTGATTGCAGGTCAATTGTACCATTATGGCTGCCTGTTAGTTTTTTACCCAACCAGGTGATGCTTGATTTTTCAAGATCAACTTTATAGGGTACAGGTTTCAATACCGGGGCTATAAAAGCCGAAGAAACGATTACCGTTAAAAGTAATGCGAATGAAGTCAGTTTCAATTTCATTTTTTACGTTTTGTTTTTAAGTTAGTTATGGTCCTTTTGATATACTTAGAAGGTAAATATATCAAAGGTTTAGCTGAAATAAAAACTATTTATGCAAGACTTTCTTCCATGTAGCTTTCAATCGGAGGGCAGGCACATACCAGTGACCGGTCGCCAAACGAATCGTTAACCCTGCCTACTGATGGCCAGAATTTATAAGCGGCAACATATGGCAATGGGAAGGCAGCAGTCTGTCTGCTGTAGGTATGGTTCCAATCATCTCCGGTTACTACCGCAGCAGTATGTGGTGCATTTTTTAACGGATTGTCCGTTTTGTCCAGTTTGCCATCTTCAACTCCCGCAATTTCCTTACGGATGGCAATCAAAGCATCACAGAAACGATCAAGCTCATGCTTAGGCTCACTTTCAGTGGGTTCAATCATTAGCGTACCCGCAACAGGGAAAGATACAGTCGGTGCATGGAAGCCATAATCCATTAAACGTTTGGCAATGTCAACCACTTCAATGCCGAAATTTTTGAAGCCCCTGCAATCCAGGATCATTTCGTGTGCACAGCGTCCGTTTGCTCCCGAATATAAAACAGGGTAATGCTGCTCTAAACGCGCTTTCATGTAATTGGCATTTAAGATCGCGTAACGGGTAGCATTGGTTAAGCCATCAGCGCCCATCATTGCGATATAAGCGTGCGAGATCACCAGGATAGATGCCGAACCCCAAGGAGCAGAAGATACCGCATGGATAGATTTTTCGTTATTGATGTCTACAACCGCATGGCCAGGTAAATAAGGTGCCAGGTGTTTGGCTACTCCAATTGGTCCCATGCCAGGGCCACCGCCACCATGAGGGATGCAGAATGTTTTGTGCAGGTTTAAGTGACAAACGTCAGCACCGATATGGCCCGGACTGGTCAGCCCAACCTGTGCATTCATGTTTGCACCGTCCATATACACCTGTCCGCCATGCTCATGGATGATGTTACAGATGTCTACAATACTTTCTTCAAATACCCCATGTGTAGAAGGGTAGGTTACCATTAAACAGGAAAGATTTGCAGCATGCTCTTCAGCTTTCGCTTTCAGGTCATCTACATCTATGTTCCCATTTTCCATCGATTTAACGATCACGATCTTCATGCCTGCCATTGCAGCAGAAGCCGGGTTGGTACCATGTGCAGAGGAAGGAATCAAAGCAATGTTACGGTGGGCATCGCCACGGTCGTTGTGATAGGCCCGGATTACCATTAAGCCTGCATATTCACCTTGTGCGCCTGCATTTGGCTGAAGGCTCATCGCTGCAAAGCCAGTGATTTCACTTAACCATTTGTCCAGTTCATTAAACACAGTGTAGTAACCTGCTACCTGATCCGCAGGGGCAAATGGATGTATTTTCCCGAATTCAGGCCAGGTTACCGGGATCATTTCCGTAGTTGCATTCAGTTTCATGGTACAGGAACCCAATGCAATCATAGAGTGGCAAAGCGAAAGGTCTTTGGTTTCCAGCGATTTGATGTAACGCAGCATTTCATGCTCTGAATGGTGTGCGTTAAATATCGGGTGGGCCAGGTAAGCAGAGGTACGTTGTAATGCAGCAGGAATAACCGTTGCCAGGTTTTTGTCATCAGCCAGTTCAACTGCATCAGCAGCAATGGCTTTCACTTTTGAAAAAATCTTCACCAGCAGTTTAATATCTTCAAAAGAAGTGGTCTCATCCAATGCAATGGTAACGATGCTGCCATTGTAATGCAGGTTGATTTCGTTATCTATACATTCCCGGTGGATAGAATCCGCAAGATCACCCAAGTCCAGCTGGATGGTGTCAAAATAAGCTTTATTCAGTTGCTTATAGCCGATTTTTTCCAATGACTTAGCCAAAGTAACGGCCAGCCCATGTGTACGCTCGGCAATCAGCTTTAGGCCTTTTGGCCCGTGGTAAACGGCATAAAAGCCAGCCATAATGGCCAGTAAAGCCTGTGCGGTACAGATATTGGAAGTCGCTTTATCTCTGCGGATGTGCTGCTCCCTGGTCTGTAATGCCATGCGCAGCGCGTAATTGTTGTTGCTGTCTATCGTTACACCGATGATACGGCCTGGAATAGAACGTTTGTATTCATCTTTAGTGGCAAAATAAGCAGCATGTGGACCACCAAAGCCCATTGGAACACCGAACCGCTGAGTTGTACCCACCACTACATCAGCACCCCATTCTCCAGGGGGCGTAAGTAGGGTCAGGCTCAGCAAATCTGCCACAACTGTTACTTTTACATTTTTATCATGTGCTTTTTGTGCAAAACCGCTATAGTCAAATACCTCGCCATTTCCCGCTGGATACTGAATAATGGCACCAAAAAAATCTTCAGTAAGTTCAAAAGACTGGTGGTCGCCAATTACCAGCTCAATACCATAAGGATTGGCGCGGGTTTTTAGAATATCAATAGTCTGAGGAAACAGCAGTTCAGATACAAAGAATTTTGTAGCCTGCTGGTTCTTCTTTAAGCTGTATTGCATAAACATAGCTTCTGCCGCTGCGGTACCTTCATCCAGTAAGGAAGCATTGGCAATTTCCATCCCGGTAAGGTCAATTACCATGGTCTGGAAATTTAATAAGGCCTGTAAACGGCCCTGAGCAATCTCGGCCTGGTAGGGTGTATATTGCGTATACCATCCCGGGTTTTCCATTACATTACGTAAAATAACCCCCGGTGTAATGGTGTCGTAATAACCCTGACCGATATAAGATTTAAAAACTTTATTTAAAGAGGCTGTTTGTTTCAAGGCTGCCAGGTAGTCTGTTTCAGATTTGGCCTTAGGCAAATTCAGCGGCTGCGCTAACCTGATTTTTTGCGGAACAGTTTGTTCAATCAGTTCGTCAACAGAACCCACACCAATAGTGTGTAGCATTGCATTGGTATCCTGTGTGTTGGGTGCAATGTGGCGGTCTTTAAAGTCCTCTTTGTAATGAATATTTAAGCTCATGAAGTCTATGAATAAAAAGTTGCGCAAAGGTAATAAAAAATACCCTTAGCTTCAGTTAAAAAGACAGCATAAAACTTTAAGAAATTGGGTTTTATTCTCCGGAAACCGTCCAGCCTGATTCTTTTTTGAATTTCAGTTTAAAAGTTTTGGTTATAAAACTACTGCCTGTATTTTTGTCCTTGTAAAAAACACTGAATGCATTTTTGACTTTTTTGAGCATAACTGTAACTTTTGCAGTTTTGTTATTGCGCTTTTCCACATTGACAGGCTTGTCCTCGTCAAGCGTGTATTCAATTACTTTAACAGTGACTTTGTTTTCTTCCTGTTTCAGCACAAAAGGCTTTGATTTGTCTGTGAGGCTCAGCAGGTAGACATAGGCGCTGTCTTTAGACAGGAACTTTTTCTTTTGTTGCTGCAGTTCCATTTCTACAAAGCCCTTTTGTTCCAGCTCTTTATATTTTGCTAACTCCGTTTTGTCGCTTTTGCTTTTAAATTTCAATTCTCCGAGCTGCAGCTTTTCGGTTTCGTATACAGGGTTCGTTTTCAGGTAATCCGTTACAATAGCTGTTGCAGTTCCCTGATCTAAAACCGCATTGTTGCTGCAAGAGACAGCAAAAACAAGGAGTAAAAGGTATAAGCAGGCAGTTTTTTTTACGCTTTTCATAGGGGAGCCGTTAATGTTTTAATTGTTTCAGGTATAGCTGTATGGTGTTCTCCAGACCTAAATAGAGCGCGTCGCTGATCAGGGCATGGCCGATACTGACTTCCAGTAAACCCGGAATGCTCTGTGCAAAATACTTCAGGTTATGCAGGTCAAGATCGTGCCCGGCATTAATCCCCAGACCAAGTTCATTGGCCTTATGGGCTGCTGCAACATAAGGCAGTACCGCTTTCTCCCTGTTGTCGTAATAATTGTGTGCATAGGCTTCCGTATACAACTCAATCCTGTCCGTGCCGGTCAACACGGCCGCTTCAATCATTTCAACCACCGGGTCAACAAATATAGATACCCTGATGCCTTCTGATTTAAACAAGGCCACCATCTCTTTCAGGTATGCTGCATGCTTTATCGTGTCCCAGCCATGGTTGGATGTGAGCTGTCCCTCTGCATCTGGCACCAGGGTAACCTGGGCAGGTTTATTGGCCAGTGCCAGGTCTACAAATTTCTGCTCCCGGCAATTGCCTTCTATATTGAATTCGGTAGCAATTACGGCTTTCAGATCGTAAACATCCTGGTAGCGGATATGCCTTTCATCGGGGCGGGGGTGTACAGTGATCCCCTCTGCACCAAAGCGTTCGCAATCTAAGGCCACTTTAACAAGGTCCGGATTATTACCGCCGCGGCTATTGCGGAGCGTAGCTATTTTGTTGATATTTACAGATAGATGTGCCATGCACAAATATAAAATAAATAATCTTTCCCATGTCGATACGATCTCTCTTTGTTTTAATCCTGCTGACCGGCTGCTGCGGCCTTACCTATGCACAAAAGGATTCTGCCGCTTTTAAAGGTTATCCGGTCATTGCCCATTCAGATACACTATTTCATATCAGGAATAAACTGGGCTCCCTCTCGGCTCCCGAAAGGGCGCAGCGGACTTCCGGAAAGGTAGAGGCACTTGCCGAAGATCTGCTGTTTGTGCCGGACTCCCTGGTTACCGAGAACGACTCGTCGCTGGTAGCCATCGTTTACAAGGGGAATGTTTTATTAAGTTTGTCAAAGGCCGACGCGGATTCGGTAAAGATGGACAGGGAAGTGATGGCAAAAGCTTACCAGGAGATCATCATTAACAATATTCATAAATATAAAAGTGAAACTGACCTGACCGAATTGCTCAAGCGTGCAGGGCTGGGCCTGCTTATCCTGTTTGTGCTTGGCCTCTGTATCTATTTCCTCAACAAGTATTCAAACCGTTTTAATGCCTGGCTGCGTGTAAAACTGCATCAGAAGATCGTGGGTTTTAAGATTAAAAACTACGAACTTATCAACAGGAAAAATGAGTTGCTGCTGATCAGTAAGCTGCTGAACCTGGTTAAGTTCATCGTGATCATTATCCTGATCTATCTTACCCTGCCCGTTGTATTCCGGCTTTTTCCCTGGACAAAGCCCTGGAGCGATAGCCTGATCGGCTTTGTGCTTAACCCGCTAAAGAACATATTCCAGGGGATCATAGATTTTATCCCGAAACTCATCACAATCGCTGTTGTGGTAATGGTATTTCATTACATCAAAAAGGCAATTAAATTCCTGTCCGATGAAATTGAGGCTGAAAAGTTAAAGATCAATGGTTTTTACCCGGATTGGGCAAAACCAACTTTTAATATCGTTCGGATAGTCCTGAATGCCTTTATGCTTGTGGTAATCTGGCCATTTATTCCCGGCTCCAATTCCGAAATATTTAAAGGGGTATCTGTTTTTTTAGGTCTGCTGATCTCCTTTGGCTCCTCCTCCGCCATCAGCAACGGGGTGGCGGGAATGGTTATCACCTATATGCGGCCTTTCAAAATCGGGGATATTGTAAAGATTGGTGATACTACAGGTGCTGTGCAGGAAAAGTCGCTGCTGGTAACACGCATCCTGACTTTCAAAAATGAAGTCATTACCATTCCGAATAGTGCAATATTAAATGGCAATACCATAAATTACAGCAGTATGGCCAACCAAGACGGTCTGGTGCTGCACACTACAGTCACCCTGGGCTATGATATCCCCTGGACAACTGCCCATGAACTGCTCATTCAGGCGGCCATGACTTCCGAAGGTGTGATCAAAGAGAAAAAACCTTTCGTGCTGCAAACCAGCCTGGAAGACTGGTACGTTTCTTACCAGCTCAACGCCTACATCGACAACCCTAAGAGAATGCCCGCCATTTATTCAGAAATTCATAAAAACATTCATATTGCATTTGATGAAGCAGGGGTAGAGATGATGTCGCCGCATTACCAGGCCATCAGGGACGGGAATGCAAGTACGGTGACAAATCCATAAAAAAATGTAAAATATTTTTACTTTTGCCGAAAAAACCACTCATGAAAAGAACGCTCCTGTTATCAGCGGCAATGTTATGCACGGCAGTGGCCTTTGCTCAAAGTCCTGCCCAGCCATTTTCCGGCAAAAACATATGGAACGACCGACCTGATGTCATCATCAAGGCCGAAGAACTGAAAAATTTTCCCGGCGCCGAGCTCGCTGAAATGTTATACGGCCGTTTGCCCGGATTAGATCAACTCAATGCCGGCGGATTAACGGTAACTTTTATTGTTGATGGAGTGGTATGGCCAGGGGCCGATGCCCTGAGCATTCACAATATTGAAGAGATTGCCTATTATCGCGGGGGCCTTAACAGTAAACTTGGCATTCAAAATATCAGTACAGGCGGGGTAATATATATCACTACCAAAACCGCGGCCTTTAAACAGCCCCTTGGCCTGACTTTTAACACTTTGCTGGGGGCCAATAGCCTGAAAACAAACGACAATAAAGATCATTCTACTTTTCAAAGTTATCAGGCTGCATTAGCACAGGGAACGGATAAGTTTGCCTGGCGTGCCGCAGCAGTTTACAACCGGAATGCGAGGAACCTGACCAGGTTTGATTTTATGAACCAGTTTCAATTGAATGCCGATCTCAGGTTCAGCCCCTGGAGTTGGATAGAGCTGGGACTAAAAACAAATTATGCCCCGGCAAAGGGGGATTCCCCGATTGATACAGACCCCGTTTCTGGCTTGGAAAAGCAATTAAAAAACAAGCAGGATAATTGGAATGGATCATTTTACCTGAAAGTGGAGCCACTGAAAGGCCTTCTAAATGAAACACGCCTGCAAAAGCAGCGTATCATCGCTGATTTCGATAGCTACACTGTATCAGCAAATGGCTCCAATGATGGTACACGCAATTATCAAACGAACCTTTTGCATTCCAGCTATAAGAATTTGACCGCCCTGAATAACCTCAGTTACAGTTTTAACCTCCATAAAGAGCAGATCAAAGCAAAAGCAAGTGCTATCTTCCAGTACAATCATATGAAATCAAAGTCAGATTTCAGTATGGCTTCCTACAGGAGTAAAACAGGCTGGGCGGGGGCTGTCAGCCCTGAGATGTCGAATACCCAGATGATGGAAACAGGCGCCAGGAGTTATGGCCTGGTTGGAGACCTTTCTTTGGATTTCTACAATATACTTTCACTAAAGGCCGGGGTTAGAAGGGATAGTTATACACAAGGCAATATCGGGCGCGCTTTTTATGCACCATACTTTTATGGGGGGCTGAGTTTAAAGCAGCTTGTGCTGAAAGATGTAAAAGCGGTGAACGATTTTCTGGTTTTTGGGAGTTACGGACAATATCATGCTGATGCCCCTCTTGATTTGAACACCGGGGCGGGGATAACAGGTACTGGAATGACTACGATAAGTGGTGATTTTGCAGAATCGAATAAGAGCAGCATGGAAAGTTTTGGTGCAAAGCTAATGCTGTTTGACCGGGTAACCATTGGCGGGGACTGGTATAGGAACGATCACTACGTTGTAATGTTACTCCCGGTAAGCCCTGGATATATTTATGTCGATTTGCCTGCTGAATACAGCAACTGGAGGATATGGGCTAATGCAGAAGTATTTAGGAGTACTGCGTTCAAGTGGAACATGGGGCTTAATATATTTAAAAACAATACTAAAATCGACCTGGCTTCAGCAGGGATTATGTTGAAAAACGATCCGAATGCCTCAGCAGCACTTCAGACCGGAATGCAGCAGAATTTTTCTTATGCAAATTTTTCGCTGAACATAAATGGCAATGCCTATTTTGATCACCTTGTTTTTAAAACAGAAGGTACAAATACCGGTGTTCAGGTTATTGCAAATAAAGCTGATTTCATTAACCTCAATTACTTGTCTTTTGGTTATAATTTTAAAGGGAAGTTAAGGCCCAAGGCCTGCAAAAGTTTAAATGTAAGCCTGGTTGCAAGGAACCTGGTACAAGAGAGAAAAAACGTCCAGGATAACCCGGGTTCCAAAACAATAGGCTTTGCCATAAATGCAGGTTTTTAAAGCGGAACAATCCAAATAAAAAAAGCGTTGCAAATCCTGCAACGCTTTTTTTATGTTAATCTGTTTGGATTAGTACCTGTAGGCTTCCGGTTTAAACGGACCTTCTACAGGAACGCCAATATAATCGGCCTGGTGCTGATCCAGTACATCCAGTTCCACACCAATTTTAGCCAGGTGTAAACGGGCAACTTTTTCGTCCAGGTGCTTAGGCAATACATAAACCTTGTTCTCGTATTTTTCCGGGTGCATCCAAAGCTCCAACTGTGCCAGCGTCTGGTTGGTAAAGGAGTTTGACATTACAAAACTCGGGTGACCGGTTGCACAGCCTAAGTTTACCAAACGGCCTTCGGCCAATAAGATGATATCCTTACCGTCAATGGTATATTTATCTACCTGAGGTTTGATCTCTACTTTGGTATCGCCGTAGTTCTTGTTTAACCAGGCAACATCAATTTCATTGTCGAAGTGGCCAATATTACAAACGATGGTTTTATCCTTCATGGCTTTGAAGTGCTCAGCACGAACGATATCGCAGTTACCGGTAGTGGTTACCACAATGTCGGCTTCTTTAACGGCAGTAGCAAATTTCTTTACTTCATAACCTTCCATGGCGGCCTGCAGGGCACAGATCGGGTCAATTTCTGAAACGATCACACGCACACCCTGTGAGCTTAAAGATTCTGCAGAACCTTTACCCACATCGCCATAACCGGCAACAACAGCTACTTTACCAGCCATCATCACATCAGTTGCCCTGCGGATCGCGTCAACCAGCGACTCGCGGCAGCCGTATTTATTGTCAAATTTAGATTTGGTAACAGAGTCGTTTACATTGATGGCAGGTAAATGCAAAGTGCCATTTTTCATGCGCTCATATAAACGGTGTACACCTGTAGTGGTTTCTTCAGATAAACCTTTGATACCGGCAATCAGTTCAGGGAACCTGTCGAATACCATATTGGTTAAATCGCCTCCATCATCAAGGATCATATTTAAAGGCTTACGCTCCGGACCGAAATGTAAAGTCTGTTCAATACACCAGTCAAAGCTTTCTTCATCTAAGCCTTTCCATGCATACACCTGGATACCTGCAGCAGCAATAGCAGCAGCAGCGTGGTCCTGTGTAGAGAAAATGTTGCAAGACGACCAGGTCACTTCTGCACCAAGTTCTACTAAAGTTTCAATTAAAACCGCAGTCTGGATGGTCATGTGTAAGCATCCTGCAATGCGGGCACCTTTTAAAGGTTTTGATGGTCCGAATTCTTCACGCAATGACATTAATCCGGGCATTTCTGCCTCTGCCAGCCCGATCTCCTTGCGGCCCCATTCTGCCAGTGAAATGTCCTTAACTTTGTAAGGAACATAAGTTGTCTCTACTGATGACATATTTTTTTGTTTAAATGAACTGCAAATTTACAGCATTTGCCGGTCAATAACAAAAGCTTACACTTAAGTTCCTTGGTCATTGAAAAGTAAAGTGTGAAAAATCAAACCCTACTTTATATTTCTTGTTATATTTTCAAAAATATATGAAGGGTTCGAAGATATTGCTGATTGAGGATACACCGGATCTGGTGTCTGTCATTTTAAGAGGGCTTAGCGAAGAAGAGGTAGAAGTCAGTGTGGCTGCAGATGGGGTGACAGGTCTTGAGATGGCCTTTAAATATGATTTCGACCTGATTGTACTGGATATTATGTTACCCGTTATGAATGGGATCCAGGTCTGTAAAGAGGTTAGAAAACGCAACGCAGAGATCGCTATTTTGATGCTTACAGCACTGGGCAGCACGGAAAATATTGTTACAGGCCTGGAAAGCGGGGCCGACGACTATCTCGTTAAACCATTTAAGCTTGAAGAGCTGGTCGCCCGTATGCGGACCCTGATCCGACGGAGCCGTAAGCAAATTACCTTTACAGACCGGATAAGTATAGCCGATCTTGAGATCAATACGGCTTCTAAAATGATCACCAAAGCGAACCAGCCGGTAAACCTCACTGCCACAGAGTACCGTTTGCTCGAATACCTGCTCAAAAATCAGAATAAAGTGCTTTCGCGAATTCAAATCCTCGAAAATGTCTGGGATATCGATTTCAATATGGGAACCAACGTAGTGGATGTTTACATCAACTATTTGCGAAAAAAAATTGATAATGATAAGGGCCCCAAACTCATTCATACTGTTTTTGGGATGGGCTACATCTTAAAAGAAGAAATGCCAAATGAAATTTCAAAATAAGCTCACCCTCTTATTTTTTTTCATTGGCACGATCGGACTCATCTTTTTCCATGCCGCCATCTTTTATTTTGTGTCCGATTTTAACTTTGAAGATTTCTTTAAGCGCCTGCAGGCCAGGGCCAGACTTGCAGCAGAAATCAATATCAATCCCAATGGGAAGTCGGCAGTAACCCAGGAAATGCGTAACCGCTACCTGGAAAAGATGGAAGATGAACAGGATTTCATCATCAAGGTAGATACGCTAAAGCGCATGCAGTTCGAAAGGCCCATCAACCTTCCCGAAAATTTTTATAAAACCATTGTTTCCAAAGGGAATGCCCGCTACAATAAAGACAATCGATTCTATTACGGGCAATTGTTCGGAACCAAAAGCGGCAACTATATCGTAGTAGTGGCGGCTTCCGATCCATCAGGCTTTCATGAGCTGGAAACGCTTAGGAAGGTTCTGCTTCTGGTCTTTGCAGTCGCTGTGCTCCTCACTTACATTGCCGGCCGCGTATTTTCGCATTATTCAGTAATGCCGCTACGCAACCTGATCCGCAACGTGCAAAATATCTCCGCAAATAACCTTCACCTCCGGCTGGAAGAGCTTAAAGGAAATGACGAAATGGCTGAACTTGTGCTTACCTTTAACAATATGCTTAATCGGCTCGAGACCGCCTTTTCTACCCAGAATAATTTTGTCAGTAATGCCTCTCATGAGTTAAAAACCCCACTGGCAATCATCATTGCAGAAATACAAATTATGCTGGCGCAGCAAAAAATGGCGCCTGATACTGAAGCCTCTGCAAGGGTAATCCTGTCACATGCCGAGAAATTAGGCCACATCATCACCAGTTTACTTGGCCTTGCCCAGACCGGCTTTGACGGGAAAAAACAAAACTGGCAGAAGATCCGTATCGATGAACTCATCATGACCGTTGCAGACTCTGTAAAAAAAATAGATCCTGAAAGTATCATTCAGATCGACTTTTCTTCGCTCCCTGCCGATGAAAGCGAACTTTATACGGAGGGAAATGTCAATCTGCTGCAACTGGCACTAAGTAACATTCTGGGCAATGCCTGTAAATATTCCAACAATCAGCCAGTCGAAATTAAACTAAGGTTTGAGAACAGGCGCATTGTGATTGCGATAACCGATCATGGGATAGGAATACCCGAAAATGAACAACAGCATATTTTTGAGCCTTTTTTTAGGGCATCTAATACCAGCGATTTTGAAGGGCATGGAATAGGCCTTCCACTTACACTCAACATCATCCGCTTGCATAAGGGCACCATAGGCATACGCTCAGAAGAGCAGATCGGTACCGAAATAAAGATTATTTTACCTGTTTCTAATGAAATTCTAATAAGTAGTTAGTTTTAAGGCCTCAATTTCTAATGAAATTCTAACCAGGTTCTTATCAGCGCTTAATAACTGTGGGATAATATTGTATCAATAAATAATTGATCATTAACCCTTTAATACAAAGTTATGAAAACTATCCTGATTCCAACCGATTTTAATGCCTCAGCCTTAAATTGTATACCCAACCTCTGCGCCGGAATCGACGAAAAGGAGTTGAATATTATTTTCGTTCATTTGTTCAGGTTATCAGATTCGGTTGCGGACCTGCTGATGCTCTCCAGAAGATCAAAAGAATTTGAATATATAGGTGATGATTTTCACCAGGGATGCCGGGAGTTGAAATCAGCTTTTCCCGTTATTAAGTCTGTAAGGATCGAATTTTTCTACGGCAGTACGCTGAGGATGTTCAAAAACTTCCTGGATGCGCAGGCGGTAGATGGTATCCTGCACCCCGATTTCTGGAACTGTGAAAAACTGAACAAAAATAGCATCAACCCTTCTGACCTGATTGCAAAATCAGGTCTGCCAGCAGTTACCATTTTAAAAAAACACGAAAAAATAAGTCCGGAAACTACTCCCGTATTGGAAGAGGAACTTATGGTAGTCTAATCGATCATCTTTAAGAATCTGCATTATGCTGTTAAAAGAAAACATTCCCGCTAAATATATTTTCGGTAAAATAGGAAAGGAAATGATGACGGTAGCCTTGTATGCTACACTGATTACAGTACTGTATAACAATTTTCATGTCACCAGGATTTCCATTCCTATCGCGGTACCCACCATCCTGGGTACAGTTATCTCCTTATTACTGGCTTTCAAGTCTAACCAGGCCTACGATCGATGGTGGGAGGCGCGTACCATCTGGGGCGCTATTGTGAACGATTCCAGGTCGCTGACCCGCCAATTGCTCACTTTTGTTGACAACCCCTATGCGGCCGACGATGAAAAGGCTTTTTGCGAACGCCTGGCAAAGCGGCAAATTGCCTGGTGCCATGCCCTTAGCAAACATTTACGAAAACAAAACCCACTGGAGGGATTGTCACGGCTAATCAGTGCCGATGACCTGCAATACCTGAAAAATTATGCCAACGTTCCCCTGGCACTACTGGAATTGCAGGGAAACGATCTTCGTAATGCCTTAAAGTTAGGTTGGATCAACGAATACCAGCAGGTACAAATGGATAAGACGCTTAGCAATTTTTCAAACCAGATGGGCGGTTGTGAGCGGATCAAGAATACCGTCTTTCCGGTAACTTACAGCGTTTACATCCACTTTTCTATCATTCTTTTCGTCATGTTGTTGCCTTTCGGGCTCATAGAAGTTTTTGCTTACGCTACTATTCCATTGGTAATCGCTATTGCCTGTTCATTCTTTCTTATCGAAAAGATGTCCATTCACCTCCAGGATCCTTTTGAGAACAAGCCAACAGATACACCTACAACAACCATCTGTACTACAATTGAACGCGATATTAAGCAAATGCTGAAAGAGAACTACAGGCAGGAAGAAAAGCTGGCTTCCTATAGTCCAGGCAAAGCTAAAATGTATTATATACTTTAACACGGCATTGCCAGGTCATCATCGAAAGGTAAAAAAGCCCTGCCGGCCGCTTAATACTTTGATGCTAGCCAGAAGTGCTGTACCTTTGTAAGGTAAAACAGAAATCAAAAAAAGCATAAAGATATGTATCCAGAATATTTAGTTGAACCAATGCGTGCAGAACTTACCAAAGTAGGTTTTGAAGAATTGAAAACAGCAGAAGAGGTAGATCAGGCACTTGCTGGCGAAGGCACGGTGTTCGTGGTTGTAAACTCAGTGTGCGGTTGTGCTGCAGCTAACGCACGTCCGGCAGCAAGACTGGCTGCTGCTAACGAAAAACACCCTGATAAACTGGTGACCGTTTTTGCTGGCATGGAAAAAGAAGCAGTGGACAGGGCCAGAGGTTATATGATGCCTTTCCCTCCATCTTCGCCTTCCATGGCATTATTTAAAGATGGAAAACTGGTACACATGATCGAGCGTCACCAGATCGAAGGGCGTCCGGCACAAATGATTGCCGATAGTTTAATCGGTGCATTTGACCAGTACTGCTAAACAAAAGGCCGAAAAAAAATAAAAAGACTGCAATGAATTCAATTGCGGTCTTTTTTATGTCCTATACTTTAAGCATCATGCTATAGAAAAAGTATGCGTTCTCTGAGCAGGCAGAGTATGCTTACTTTTTCCCTCAAAAAAATTAATAATCTTTATTCAGCAGCTTCTCCAGCTCCCCAAAAGAAACATTCATCCTTACCCGGCCCTGCTTGGCATAGGCTATTTCACCTGTTTCCTCAGAAATGATTACCGCAACCGCGTCCGTAGTTTCCGAAACACCAATACCAGCCCTGTGGCGCAAACCAAACTGAGGCGGTAGCTTATCATTATCCGTTAAAGGCAAAATACAGCTCGCACTTTTGATCTTGTTCTCCGCAATTACCACTGCGCCGTCGTGCAATGGACTATACTTCTGGAAGATGCTCTCCAGCAAACGCTTGGAGATCTTGGAATCTATCATTTCACAGCTGTTGGCAAACAGCTGGTCGTCGTAAAATTTAACAAATACAATCAAGGCCCCGGTCCTGGACTTTTTCATGCTCTTACAGGCATCGATAATAGGCTTTATGCGGATCAGGTTGTTCTGCTCAATGTTCTTGCTGCCAAACAGGTAACCCCACCAGGCCTTGTTCTGCTGCAAAAAGGTATTCTTGCCAATCAATAGTAAGAAACGCCGGATCTCCGGCTGGAAGATCACGATCAGTGCAATGATGCCCACACTCATGAACTGGTTGATGATGGTCGACAGCAGGCGCATATGCAATGCATCCACCACCCAGTAAATGATGAGGATAATGAGCATCCCCAGCAGCAGGTTTACTGCAAGCGTATTTTTAATCAGGTTGTAAATATAATAGATCAGGAGTGCAACAAAAATAATGTCTGCCACATCTGTAAAAGATACCCTAAGGAAATCAAAATCAAAGCCTTTCATTGATGCCAAGTTAGGAATTTTTTTGCTGCGTTTTCCGGAATAAAGCAATGCACTCTGCTGCCGCCCTTACATCATGGACCCTTAGAATGTTTGCCCCTTTCATCAGGGCAATGGTATTGAGGGCGGTCGTGCCGTTTAAAGCATCTTCAGGTCCGCCGCCTAAAAATTTATAGATCATAGACTTTCTGGACAGGCCAGTCAATACCGGCAGTTCAAAAATATCCAGGTCATGCAGCTGCCGCAGCAGTTCATAATTCTGGTCGAGCGTTTTTGCAAAGCCGAAGCCAGGGTCAAGGATAATGTCCTTCAGCCCAAGTTTTTTTAATATATAAAGCTTTTTCGAAAAATAAGAGACAATCTCCACCATCATATCCTGGTAATTCGTCTGTTGCTGCATGGTTTGTGGTGTACCCCTCATGTGCATCATGATGTACGGAACATTTAAGCCAGCTACAGTTTCAAACATTGCTTCATCCATTTCGCCAGCCGAAATGTCGTTGATCATGTGCGCACCCGCCTCTACAGCAGCCCTGGCAACGCCAGCCCTGAAAGTATCGATGGAAAGCAGGATATCCGGAAAATCTCTGCTGATGGCCCCGACGGCTTTAACTATCTTTTCGGTTTCCTCCTCTGTACTTACATCTGCCGCGCCAGGCCTCGAAGAATAGGCGCCGATGTCGATAAACATTCCGCCTTCTTCGATGATTTCAGCAGCACGTATTAATGCCAGGTCAACTGTATCCATACGGCTTTTGCTGTAAAAAGAATCCGAAGTCAGGTTCAGTATACCCATAACAGCCGGAACAACCAGGTCAACCAGTCTGCCTTTTACGTTTAATGTTGTCTTTCGGTTTAAAAATGTATCTTTAGCCATTGTTTCAATGCAAACTTAGGCAAAAAAATGTTTGGCTATTGAAACAGCTTTAAACTAAATATTTTAATTGTTTTGGCAGCAAATACAGCTCAGGAATTCGACTCGGTTATAGCGGTATGCAGATCGCTTTTTTTAAAGAAAACAAAAGATTATGGAACCGCATGGCGCATTTTGAGGCCGGCTTCTATTACCGATCAGATCTTTATCAAGGCACAGCGCATCCGCACCCTCGAAGAGAAAAAAATCTCTAAAGTAGGGGAAGACATCAGCTCAGAATATATCGGTATCATCAATTATTGTATCATCGCCATGATGCAGCTGGAACTGGATGAAAATGACCCCATGGAACTGGATGTTCAGGCTGTAGAATCCGTATACGATCAGAAGGTACAGGAAACCAAAGAACTCATGTTCAATAAGAACCACGATTACGGCGAGGCCTGGAGGGATATGCGTATCAGTTCTTTGACCGACCTCATCCTGATGAAAATACTGCGGGTGAAGCAGATTGAAGACAACCAGGGCCAGACCCTGGCTTCCGAAGGCGTAAATGCCAACTACCAGGACATGTTAAATTATTCCGTTTTTGCACTAATTAAATTGGGGGTACAGTAATGAGGAAGATTGCCACAAACTTTTCAAGGATATTTGTAGGTGTCCTTTTCATATTTTCAGGATTGATCAAAGCCAATGACCCGCTGGGTTTCGGCTATAAATTGCAGGAGTATTTTGATGTATTCCACATGTCCTTCCTCGGGGGCATGGCTACCGGAATCGCGATATTGTTATGTGTACTGGAAATCGTACTGGGTGCATTGTTGTTGTTTGGCTTCTGGAGTAAAAAGGTAACAGGCGGGCTGCTGGCCATCATTGTCTTTTTCACATTTCTCACCTTTGTATCTGCCGCTTTCAAGGTGGTTACTTCCTGCGGCTGTTTTGGCGACGCCATACCACTTACACCATGGCAGTCCTTTTCAAAGGACCTGGTACTGCTGGTGCTGATTATTTATCTGTTCATCAACAGGGCTAGCATTAAGCCCGTTACCAACAATTCAAAAGTACAGCAAGGCCTGTTTGCCCTGGTAACACTGGCATCCCTGGGCTTTGGCATCTTCACTTACAGCACCCTGCCTGTGCTGGATTTCCTGCCTTATAAAGTAGGGGCAAACCTGCCTCAGCTCATGAAGATCCCCGAAGGTGCCAAAGGCGATGAGTATGCCATCATGTATAAAATGAGCAACAAAAAGACCGGCGAAAAAAAGGTAATGAGCGATAAGGATTACCTGAAAACCGAGATCTGGAAAGATGAAAACTGGGAGATCGTAGGTAATCCCGATAAAGTGCTGGTAAAAAAGGGTTATGAGCCTAAGATCAAAGACCTGGTTATCAATGATGCTTCAGGCACAGACTATACCAAAGAACTGATAGAGAACCCTTTCTATAACCTCATCATTGTGGCTTATAACCTGGATGAAACCAATGAAAACGCAGTGGCCAAACTCAATGCCCTGGCGCTTAATGCTGCCCAGCAGTACAACATCAGAACGGTACTGCTTACCTCCAGCTCGGCGCAGCGTGCAGATGCCTTCAGCAAAAACATGAAACTCTTTGCGGAAGTCTTTTATGCTGATGCTGTACCACTGAAAAGTATGGTGAGATCGAGTCCGGGCGTATTGCTGCTGAAAAATGGGGTAGTGGTCAACAAATGGCACTACCATACCGTTCCTTCATTCGATAAGCTGTCCGAAGAATATTTCAGTAAATAAAGATGCTGCGCTACGCCCTTAAAAAGTTCCTGTATGGACTCGCCGTGATGGCAGGGGTGGTAGTTGTGGTTTTCATCCTGTTTAACATTTTGCCCGGAGATCCGGCAAGAATGACCATGGGGCAACGCTCAGATGTTTCTTCGCTGGAAGCAGTAAGGAAAGAATTTGGCCTCGACAAATCAAAGCCCGTACAGTTCTTCCTTTACCTGAACGATCTTTCGCCTATAGGTTTTCATGAAAATACAGCCGAGGCCAGAGAAAAATACCATTACGTAAAACTCTTTTCTGTGGGAGAAAATGTACTGGCCCTCAAATTACCATACCTCCGGCGTTCTTATCAAACCAAAAGGGACGTGACCGCCATCCTGTCAGAAACAGTTCCCAATACCTTTATACTGGCGCTCACGGCCATAATATTTGCCACCATAATCGGGGTGTTCCTGGGCGTGCTGTCAGCCATCCACAAAGATACCTGGGTCGATAAAGCCGCTAATTCCTTTGCCATCCTGGGCATATCCGCACCCTCTTTTTTTGCGGGGATCATCATTGCCTGGTTGTTTGGCTTTGTATTGAGCGATTATACAGGACTCAACATGTCGGGCAGCCTTTATAGTTATGACCCTTTTAAAGGGGAGATTATGACCTGGAAGAACCTCTGGCTTCCCATGCTCACCCTGGGCTTAAGGCCCCTGGCCATTATTGTCCAACTTACCCGCAGTGCCATGCTCGATGTGCTGGCGCAGGATTATATCCGCACCGCCAGGGCCAAAGGGCTGGGCCGAAATGCCATCATTTATAAGCACGCTTTAAAAAATGCTTTAAACCCTGTAATTACTGCTATTTCAGGCTGGTTTGCTTCCCTGCTTGCAGGCTCTTTCTTTGTAGAATACATATTTGGTTACAACGGACTGGGGCGTACTACAGTCAACGCCCTCGAAATGTCCGACTTCCCCGTAGTCATGGGTTCCATTCTTTTCATTGCGCTGGTATTTGTAATTATTAATATTTTGGTAGACGTTTTATATGCCTTTGTTGATCCAAGGGTAAAATTAGCTTAAGTAATGAGGATATTTCTGATCGGGTTTATGGGCTCCGGTAAAAGCACAATGGGGAAAAAACTTGCTACAAAGCTGGGGTACGACTTTATTGATCTGGATCACGAGATCGAAAAACAAATTGGCACATCCATAAGCGATTATTTTGGCAGTCATGGTGAAGCCGCATTCCGGGAGTTGGAAAGCCAGAGCCTTAAGAACTTCGCTTATCCCCAGAATGCTGTTGTTGCCACAGGTGGTGGCACACCCTGCTTTTTCGACAACATGGACTGGATGAATGCCAGCGGTACATCCATGTATATTGAAATGCCCCCTGCTGCACTGGCAAAAAGGCTCGAAGGCGGTAAAGAAAAAAGGCCCCTGTTAAGGGATCTTGATGAAGCCGGGATGATCGCTTTTATAGAAAGCAAGCTCTCAGAGCGCGAAAGCTTTTATAAACGCGCCACCATCATTATTAACGGGATCAACCTCAATGCCGACGCAATGAGGGCTGCCATACTCAATAGCTAAGGTTACCTGTGGAGGTTGGGCCTTTTCTTCATCACCTGGTCCACAGAAAAAGGACCCGAGCCCACTACCCAGAACAATACCAGTAACAGCAGCACAATAATAGACAACCACAACTCACTGTTCAGTGCCGAAAAGCCCCGGGCCAGGTTCACAAAAAACACAGCACATAACAGGATAGGGATCTGGATCACTGCAGCAAAACGGGTAAGCAAACCAATTGCAATCAGCAGTCCGCCCACAAGGTGTACAAAGCCGATAATGTGAATGGCCAGGCTCCACATCATGCCCGAAAACCCAAAAGTGTTGTTTTGCAGCAGCATATCCTGCAATGAGTTGGTGTTGCTTACAATGGCAATACCCTTGCTGAAGATCAGGATGCCCAAAACAATGCGGATCACATCCAGCCATTTGGCATGGTGCACATCACCCCAGCGCTCAATTTTTTGAATAACTGTCATAAAGAATACTTCATTTTAGCGAAGTCCCCTATTAAAGTTAACGAAAAGCAGTGACAATAACAACAATAAAAACCAGGTACTTACAGCTGATGCCAGCTCAGTTCGGCCTCATTTTGCAATATCGACGAAAACTCCGGCCTGGGTGGCAGGTTCAGGTACGGATAGCTTACTTTCGATAAATAAAGGCCCTGGGGATGGGCAGGATTGAGCATTTCCGGTGTCCGCTTTTCAATCAGGTAGTTTTCAAATTCATCTACACTCTGTTCCCCTTTACCAATTCTTAACAGCTGCCCCATAATGATGCGGATCATCCTGCTCAGGAACCTGTTGGCCGAGATCTGAAAACGCAGTTTGTCGCCCCGCTCATTAACATACAGGCTGGCTGTCATTACCTTACAGCGGGTATGCTCGTATTTATCCGGACTGGTACAGAAAGGCCTGTAGTCCCTGTACTGGGGCAGTAGCGCTACCGCCTGCTTCATTTTATCAAAGTCCAGTTTGTCCAGCAGGTAAAATGAACTCAGGTTGCTTAAAAAAGGGTCTTTATAGGTATGCAGAAAATAATCGTAGGAACGCAGTACCGCATCAAAGCGGGCATGCCGGTGTGCTGCTACCGGGATGATGTCAAATACTGCGATGCTGTGCGGCAGCAGTTTGTTCATGCGGAAAACCAGGTCGAAATCCCATTCCTGCTCCATGTCCATATGGAAGAAAAACTGGCTGGCATGTACACGGGTGTCCGTCCGTCCGCAGCCAATAATGCCCACAGGCATTTTGAACACATCGCTCAATGTCTTTTCCAGGACCGCCTGTACGCTTGTTAACCCGGGCTGTTTCTGCCAGCCATTGTAAACGAGCCCGTTATAAGCTATATGAACAAAATACCTCATCTCTATCTTCTTCCCGCCCGCTTGTTCAGCTCCTCTATTGGCATATTCATCATGCGGCCTACCGGTATTTTACCGCGATAGGTGATCACCTTCAGCATGGTTGCATCTTTTGGCGGTGTCAGCTTCTCCGTATATTTAGGATAAAAGCGGTCCGGGAACGAATTGTCAAAGCTGTAATAAATGTCAAGCCCTTCAACTTCCGTGCTCAGTTCAATCTGCAATTGCCGGTCGGCCGATCTGCTCACTTTAAATATCGGATCATATACACTAGGCGCATATTTGGTCTCGGCTATATCCAAACGCTTAAAATGCTGTTCAACGCGGCCAAAAAAGTTGGGCCAGTTTTTCTTCTCCCGGGGTGACCATACCGATTCCGCAATGGCCATTCCTCTTGGCCAGGTCATGTACTCCGCCTGCCTGATGTTGTACACCTGCTCCGTCCATAAATTGGCTTGTCCCCCTTTAATGTATTTAGGGTCAACACCGGCCGGTACAGGGTCAAACTCGTACGATTTGCTCAACCGCAATGAAGCGTATACCCTCGGCTCGGTAATGGCATCGGCCTGCATATAATCCAGGTATGCATAATCCGTAGGGCTCATCACCACTTCGTGTTTCTTCTGCGCTGCCTGTATGCCGTATTTCATCCCGCGCCAGCTCATTACTGCCGCACTGGAAGGCATATCCCCGTTCAGGATCTCGTCCCAGCCCATAAATTTCTTCCCTTTCGAGGCTACAATCTTCTGCACCCGTTTTTCAAAATAGCCCTGTACCTGGTGCATGTTTTTTAGGCCCTCTCTTTGCATCAGGGCCTTAACAGCCTCGTTCTTTTCCCAGAAATTGAATGGGGCTTCATCCCCGCCCATATGGATGTATTCAAAAGGGAACAGCGCAGCTACCTGGGTAATTACTGTATCCAGAAAGCCATATACCTTTTCATTGGCCGGGCAAAGCGTATTGTCTACCAAAGCGGTAGGAGGGGCACCCCTCGACCAGTCCATGATCCGCTCGCCTGAACGTACGCGGTAGTTCTCCGCACCAGGGGTACACGACAATTCCGGGTAAGCCGCTATGGTGGCCAGGCTATGTCCCGGCACATCAATCTCCGGCATAATATTTACAAACCTTTCCTGTGCATATTGCACCAGTTCTTTAATGTCTTCCTGCGTATAGAAGCCACCGTAATTGCGGGGCTCATCTGCCGCCGGGGGGATGAAATTCCCGAACTCTCCAACTTTTTTGACACTCCAGGCACCTACCTCAGTCAGCTTAGGCAGGCCTTTGATCTCAATTCTCCAGCCTTCATCATCCGTAAGGTGCAGGTGCAGTATGTTGTACTTGTAGCGCACCATGGCATCGATATACTGTTTCACCTCATCTTTTGTGAAAAAATGCCGGGCTACATCAAACATCAATCCTCTCCAGGCCAGGCGCGGATAGTCCATCACCTCCACGCAGGGAACTGTCCATTCTACATTTTCTACCTTTTCACTGCTCTCAATTGCAGCTGGAAACAATTGCAGCAAACTTTGAATGCCGTAAAACAAGCCTGCCGGTTTATTCGCCTTTATGGTAATGAAATTTGGCGTAACAGAAAGCTGGTAGCCCTCATCGCCCAGCAGGTGATGGCCCTTCTCGTTGATGATCAGCTTAATGTTTGCAGTTGCCGATGGACTGCTCACCGCCGATACAAAACTGCCCGTTGCTGCCGAAAGTCTTTCCTGCAAAAAGGCCAGTGCCTGTTTCAGCTCCGGCAGGGCCGGCGATTGGATCAGCACATTTGCCGGTAAGATGTAATGCCCTTCAGCTTTGGTTACAGCTACCGGTTCGGGTATAATGGCAATTTCAGGAGGCGTGTTGGCTACAGCTGTGGCCGACTGGCCCTCAGGGGTTGCCTCAGAAACAGCCGTCTGGCTAAAAGCCGGAAAATTTACGGAAAGCATTAACAGGATTAAACCCAACGGGGCGAAAAATCTACGCATAAAACTTATTTTAAGGCATCCAGTACACTGAAAAGCTTCCTGTTGATGCCGGAACCTGAATAATTGTTGATGTTGATCACGACGATGTATTTATTACCGGCTTTATCGGTATGGTATCCCGCAAAGGCAGAAACATCATTGATGGTACCACTCTTGATTTTCATGCCATTGTATTCCGGAAAACCTTTGTAATAGTCGTTAAACCATGGCGCTTGCTGTACCTGGAAGAGGATGCTGGCCATGGCCGCAGCCGTAACCCGGTTGGCAGGCGATAGCCCGCTGCCGTCCACAATGTTCAACGCATTTTTGTCGATGCCTTTATCTGCCCAGAATGCAATTTCCGTTTTTGCGCCATTTGCCGTACCTGCGGCTTTCCCTGACCGCAAAGCAATGGTCTTTAGGAAACTTTCTCCGTATAAATTGATGCTCTTTTTGAGAAACCAGTAGCTCATCTCCGACAGGCTGGGCGAACTGATGGTGCTGAGCTTTTGTGTAACCACAGGAACAGTCTGGTTTTCCAGTGCCATCAGCCTTGCCGTAGTTGCCGGCTGGTTAGCTGGAATGCCCAGTCTCTTTAAAGTGTCCTGTAAGCGAAAGGCGAGCTCATAAGCAGGGTCTGGCAGGGCTGCCGAAATGCCTGGTTTGCCAATTCCCATACCCCAGCTTCCCCTCAAATAGGCAACCGTAGCGTAAGGCGGCAAAAAGACATAGGCATTGTCGCCAGTGCCTGGTGCACCGGTCTTCAGTTCATTGACAATCTTCAGGTAAGGCATTTCCGGAATCGTCCTCAGCAGTTTAACCTCTTCATTTATGCCGCTGCCTGGTTTTAAATGGATGTCAAACTGGTTCTCGCGCCAGGCCAGACCAGAGGTACCAGCACCGTAATAATTCCCAATGTCCTGCCAGGTCCAGCCCTCGGGGGTAGTTTGTGTACCAAAAATACGGTCATCTCCAATCACGGCCCCTTCAATTCTCTTGATACCTGCTTTTTGTATGGCTGCCGCCCATTCAGCAAGTACCTTAATTTCTTTGTTCTGGTAACGCTCCGAACCTAAGGTCGGATCGCCACTCCCGATGAGCACTAAATTTCCTTTTAAAGTGCCATCGGCCATAATATTACCCGTATAGGCCAGTGTGGTCTGGTATTGAAAGTCTTTGCCCAGCAGGCTAAAGGCTGTTGCTGCAGTAATGGTTTTCAAGGTAGATGCCGTGGCGAGTCCTATATTTTCATTCCTGGCAAACAGGGTTTTGCCGGTAGCTGCATCCAGTACCACCAGCGCTGTTAGGGCATAGCGCGTTTGCGGGTCAGTCTGGAAAGCACTAAACGCCCGCTCAATTTTCTGAGCGGGCGTTTGTGCAAATGTAAAACTGCTGTAAAGCAGCATCAATAAAGTGAATATACGTTTAGGCATAGCCTTATCTCAATCCTTCTTTTACCAGGTATTCAGCAATCTGGACCGCATTGGTGGCTGCGCCTTTGCGCAGGTTATCGGCCACAATCCACATGTTCAGCGTATTGGGCAAAGAATCATCACGTCTGATCCTTCCCACAAATACTTCGTCCCGCTCATGCGCATCTTTAGGCATCGGGTATTTCAGGTTTGCCGGATCATCTACCAAAATTACGCCATCGGTTTGTTCCATCAGCGCTTTTACATCGGCTACAGTAAAGTCATTCTCAAACTCTATGTTCACAGATTCAGAGTGGCCACCCATTACCGGGATACGTACCGTAGTTGCGGTAACTTTAATGCTGTTGTCGCCCATTATTTTCTGGGTTTCCAGTATCATTTTCATCTCCTCCTTGGTGTATCCGTTATCCTGGAAAACATCAATCTGAGGAATCACATTCAGGTCAATAGGGTAGGCATAAGCCATTGGTCCATCTGTAATACCTTTACGCTCGTTCATCAGCTGGTCAACAGCTTTCACACCGGTTCCGGTTACCGACTGGTAGGTCGAAACCACCACGCGTTTGATTTTATATTTATCGTGGAGTGGTTTTAGGGCCACTACCATCTGAATGGTCGAACAGTTCGGGTTGGCAATGATCTTGTCTTCGGTAGACAATACATTGGCATTTACTTCTGGTACGACCAGCTTCTTCGACGGATCCATGCGCCATGCAGAGGAATTGTCGATCACTGTAGTACCTACTTCAGCAAAACGAGGGGCTTCGGCCAGCGAAGTGCTTCCCCCTGCAGAAAACAACGCAATATCAGGTCTCATCGAAATGGCAGTGTCCATGCTTACAATCGCATACTTCTTGCCCTTGAAAGTGATTTCCTTACCAACGCTCTTCTCAGAGGCTACGGGGATCAACTCAGTCAGGGGGAAGTTACGCTCTTCCAACACTTTCAACATCACGGTACCTACCAGTCCGGTAGCACCAACTACTGCAATTTTCATGTTTCTAATACTTGTTTGTTACTTGTTTTTAAATTATTTAAGCTTTGTAATTTGTTTAAATGAATAATATGCTCCAAATATGGTCATTTTTTCCACATAAAAAAAGGGATTGGCTTTTCGTTAACCAGTCCCCTTCTATTTATTAAGCTGTTTCTTATTAAATCAGTTCGCGGTTTACATAGTCGAAGCTTTCCTTAATGCTTACAAATGCATCCTTCTTATAGTTTTCCTGCTCAACGATCAGGTGCTCCAGTCCAGATTGTTTGGCATGTTTATAAATGTGCTTAAAATCAATGGTACCGGTGCCAATCTCGGTATTCAGCGAGTGGTTGGCCTTGTCCATATCCTTTACGTGCCACATCACAAAACGGCCCGGATATTTGTTGAACAGCGCCACAGGATCATTGCCAGAGCGCACTACCCAATACAGGTCCATCTCAAAGCTCACCAGGCTTTTGTCTGTGCCGTTCAGCATCAGCTCATAGCCCGTGGCGCCAGCTTCATAGGGCTTAAATTCGAAATCGTGGTTATGATAGGCCAGCTTCAAGCCCGATTGTTTCACCAGTTCTGCGGCCTCATTCAAACGCGCGGTAACTTTTTTATAGTCCTCCAGCGATCTTCTGATCGGCTCACCCAGGTAAGCAATCGTAAAATAACGGTTGCCTATCGCAGCTGCACCTTCAATCAGGGGCTTCAGTGGCTCTATATTTCCGCTGCTCACAAAATCATCCATTCCAAAATGTCCGCTTGGCGATTTCAGGCCATTGGCAGTCAGCAGGCTTTTAAAGGCTTTGGCATCCATGCCCCAATAGCCGTCTTTGGCCGAATAGCCATAAGTCTCTACTTCTTTGTAGCCTGCCCTGGCCACTTTTTCAATGACTCCCTTTACGTCATGCGGAATCTGTTCCCTGAGGGAATACAACTGAATGCCCACTGTTTTTCCCTTTGAGGCCTCAGTGCTGCAGGCAAATGAAGGCAGTAAAGCTGCTGCTGCAGCTGCCATGCCGGCCTGTTTGATAAAAGTTCTTCTTGAGTTCATATACGTTGCATTATACGTCGCAAATGTGTACGGCGTCCCTTAGTGATTTGATCTTGTCCTTATATTTGGGAATGAATTCCTGCGCAAGGTAGCCTTTAAAGCCGGTTGCCACAATTGCCTTTATGATGGCCGGATAAAAAAGTTCCTGGGTATCGTCAATCTCGTTCCTGCCCGGTACACCGGCAGTATGGTAATGCGAAATGTACTGGTGGTAAGTCTGGATGTTGCTGATCACGTTCCCTTCGTCAATCTGCATGTGGTAAATGTCGTACAACAATTTGAAATTTTCAGAACCCAGCCTTTTGCAAAGCTCTGCGCCCCATGCGGTATGGTCACATTGGTAATCCTTATGGTTTACCTTGCTGTTCAGCAGTTCCATAACCAGTACTACCCCGTGTTTTTCGGCCAGGGGCAATACCTGCTTCAAACCTTCTACACAGTTTTTCAGCCCGGTCTCATCGTCTTTTCCCCTCCTGTTGCCGCTAAAACAGATCAGCTGGGTGTAGCCTGCCTCTGCCACTTTAGGGATCATCTCGGTATAGTTTTTAATGAGTGTGGCATGAAACTGCGGGTCATTCCAGCCATCTACCAGGTTGATCTCGGCGCCGTTGCACATAGAAGAATAGAGCCCGTGCTTTTTTAAGGTAGGCCAGTCTTTAGGGCCTACCAGGTCAATGGCTTTGATGCCTATTTTTTTTGCCTCAATGCAAAGTTCATCAAGGCTCAGCTTGCCAAAACACCAGCGGCATACGGAGTGGTTTACGTTCCCTTTTAACATAGTCGATACTGGTTGTTCAAGTGCAAAAGAGGGTATTGCAGCAGAAACACCTAATGCGGCAGTTCCGGCAACCATATTTTTCAACGCAGTTCTTCTGCTTAAATCTTTGCTCATTCCTAAATCAGTTAATTTGCAGTTTCAGTTGCCGGTTTATTGTTGTCTTTAAAAAACAACAAGAACAATAGGGTAACCAGTGCAGCAATGCCTGCCGGGATAACCCAAATGCTATGCCAGTCGTGCCCGCCCTGGCCTGCATACTTGTCTACTACCATTCCTGAAATAATTGAGCCAAATAACATGCCCACCCCATAGGTAGCCAGGGTAATAAAGCCCTGAGCAGCACTTTTAAAGCGCTCGCCCGCAAGCCTGTCGGTATAAATCTGTCCGGTTACAAAGAAAAAATCATAGCAGATCCCATGCAGTACAATACCACCAATTAACATCCAGTAATTGGATTCCGCATTGCCAAAGGCAAAGAACAGGTAACGTACCACCCAGGCAATCATACCTATAGCCAGCATTTTTTTCACACCCAGGCGCACAAAAAATAGCGGCATAAGGATCATGAACAAAGTTTCAGAAACCTGACCAAGCGACTGTATACCTGCTGCTGATTTCATTCCCACTTCGTTAAGGAATGGATTGGTAAAATTGTAGTAGAAGGCCAGCGGAATACAAATGGCCACCGAAGCAAGGAAAAATAACAGATAAGATTTGTTTTTTAGCAGGCCAATCGCATCCAGCCCGATGATGTCGCCGAAAGATGTTTTCTCTCCTTTTTTTGCCGGTGGAGTATGCGGTAAGGCAAAGCTGAAAAGCCCCAGTATAATAGAGGCTATTGAAGCCATTTTAAAGGTCATTACCAGATTGCCGCCCTGCTCCCAGTTTAGCAGGCCGATCAGGATTCCTGCAACGATCCAGCCGATGGTACCAAATACACGGATCGATGGGAATTCTTTTCCCGGATCAGTCATTTGTTTGAACGAAATGGAGTTTACCAAAGCAAGTGTTGGCATATAAGCAATCATATAGCCCAGGACAAA
The DNA here is from genome assembly GCF_900176535.1 of Pedobacter africanus. NCBI lineage: Bacteria > Pseudomonadati > Bacteroidota > Sphingobacteriia > Sphingobacteriales > Sphingobacteriaceae > Pedobacter > Pedobacter africanus. The sequence continues at coordinate 3,374,760 of NZ_FWXT01000001.1, forward strand.
AGGGAAGAAACTTTCGAAATTGAGCGCTGTAGATGCAAACCATAACAATATACCGCCCATAAGGTGTAAAAAACCCAGGATTTTTTGCGCCGCAAAAAAGCGGTCGGCAATTAAACCGATGATAAAAGGAGCAATAATGGCGCCTAGTGATTGGGTACTGTAAGCGGATCCTATTTGTACACCATCAGATAAAAGGTTTTTTCCCAGGTAAGTACCCATAGTCACAAACCACGCGCCCCAGATAAAAAACTCCAGGAACATCATGGTTGAAAGTTTGATGCGGTTGTTTAAGTTCATGTTTGGTTAGTATTTCTTTTTTATTCGGTTGGTTATAACTTTTTGATCATGATGTTACGGTACCATACATCATTGCCATGGTCCTGCAAAGCAATTTTGCCCGACTTAAAAGTGCCCCAATCTGGCCAGGTTGCAAATTTGCTGCCGGCAACAAGGTTTTTCCAGTTGTCGTCCCATAAGGTAGTAGATACGACCTTCACACCATTCAGGTATTGCTCCAGCTTGCCGTCTTTGCAAATGATCTCTGCCGTATTCCATTCTCCAACCGGCTTAACCGGTTCAGAACTGCTTTTTACCAGGTCGTACAGGTCACCTGCCCTGTGTTTGGTGATTTTACCATCCGGATGGCCATCATTGTCCAGCACCTGCATTTCCAATCCCGTGCTATAGGTCTGTCCATACTTGGGATCTTCTTTCACGTAAAAAATAATCCCGCTGTTCGCTTTTGGCGCCACTTTCCAATCCAGCTTTAAATGAAAATTGCTGTACTCTTCGTCGGTAACCAGATCGCCACCCTGACTTTTATCCCCTCCTTTAGGGTTAAAATACAAGGCCCCATCCTGAACAGACCATTTCTGGCCTACCGTAGTCTTTCCATAGGTATGCCATCCTTTGGTAGTTTTACCGTCAAACAATTTCGTAAATCCTTTTTTACCCTTCTGGGCCTGTGCAGCACTGCCGGCCATAACAGCAGTCAGTATAATGGCAGAGAAAATATAATGTTTCATAAATGTTTTTAAATTGATGTTGTTGGTTAAAGTTATAAGCCAAGTGACCAGCCATTGCGGTATTCGCGTTTCACAAATTGGTTCACATCGTCAAAATTGGTAATTCTCATATTGGCATTGTCCCACAGCAATTTGATGTTCCTGCCCGGATAGCTTATTTTGCCTTCCTGGTTTTTGCGCTGAACATCAGTGCCCCTGATGGCCAGGTTTGCCATCAACAGCGATTCTGTAAGCGGGCCGGCAATAGAGAACGGAGAACTCAGCTCTTTTTTGCCATAACCGGCAATGCAGGCCTCAACCCACTGGTTGTAATGCCCTTTTTCGCCATCAGGTACCCTTGCATATTTTTGGGCCACTTTGATGTTTTCGTTCCTGCTCAGCGGCAGCAGGCGTGGGTTACGGCCATAGGTGCTCGACATCATTTTGCCTTTGGTGCCCACAAAAAGGGTTCCGTTGCCGCCATCGCCAAACACATCATTTGCACCAAGTTCTTCAGGTCTTTCCGGCTGTATACCGCCGTCCATCCAATGTACCACTACGTCGCCCTTGGTTTTATTGGTTTTAGGGAATTTTAAGGTCACATGACTTGAGGGAGGGCAGCTATCCGGGAAATAACCCCGTTTAAATTCATCTACATACACAGAGCCTACACTGGCCTGCACTTCGGTGGCATATTTTAAATTCAATACACTGAAGGGTGCTTCCAGCAGGTGGCAGCCCATATCGCCCAGCGCACCGGTGCCATAATCCCACCAGCCACGCCAGTTAAACGGAACCAGCTTCTCTACATAGTCTTTGTAAGGTGCTGTTCCCAGCCATAGGTCCCAGGCCAGGTCGGCAGGTACCTGCGCTTTATTGGCCGACCATGGAATACCCTGTGGCCATACCGGCCTGTCGGTCCAGGCATAAATGGTATGCACATCGCCAATTAAGCCGGCTTCGTACCATTCTTTCATCTGCCTCGGCCCATCATTAGATGCGCCCTGGTTGCCCATCTGGGTCACTACCTTGTACTTATCGGCAGCAGCAGTCAGCATACGGGCCTCGTAAATATCGTGGGTCAATGGTTTCTGAACATACACGTGCTTGCCCAGCTGCATGGCCGCAACAGCTTGTATGGCGTGGTTATGGTCGGGGGTAGAAATGGAAACCGCATCAAAATTCTTAGCCTCCTTATCCAGCATTTCGCGGTAATCCTTGTAATATTTTGCTTTCGGGAAAGCTTTTACCGACTTGGCAGCCCTGCTGTCATGCACATCGCAAAGGAAAGCAATGTCTGCTTTTCCGCTTTTGTAAAAAGCAGCAATGTCCGACTCACCTTTACCGCCAACACCAATACCGGCAATCAGCAGCCTGTCGCTCGGTGCCAGAAAGCCTCGGCCCCCCAGCACATGACGGGGAACAATCATAAATGCGGAAGCAGCAATAGCAGTAGTTTTTAAAAAACTGCGTCTTGAGCTGGTCTGCGTGTCTTTTTTCATTTCTTCCATTACCTTAAGGGTTAATTATTTTTTTAGCGATAAAATGTATCTGACCATAGTTTTTGCATCATCCTTGCTCAGCGAGGCATGCGGTGTCATCGGAACTTCGCCCCATACACCCGTTCCGCCGGCAATCACTTTATCTGCAAGGTGGTTTACATTCTCCTCGTTCAGCGGGTATTTTGCAGCAATGTCTACATAGGCCGGGCCTACAATTTTGGTGTCTTTGTTGTGGCAGGCAATACAATCGGCCTTGGCAATCAGCTGTTCACCGGCGCCGTTGTCTGCCGGAGCAGCGGCTGATGTACCTTCCGCTGTAGCAGTAGTTTCAGTAGTTTTGTTTGCATCTGCAGCCCTTTCTTCAGGACTTGCGCAGGAGGCCATAGCCAATACATAGCAGCCCAGGATCAATAGTGTTCTTTTCATTTGTGTGTTTATTTCAGACCTAAAATCTTATTGTTAAAATCGTCGTCACCGCCCGAGGCTGCGAAATCGTCGAATGCCCTGTCGGTTACTTTAATGATGTTCTTTTTGATGAACTCCGCACCTTCTCTGGCACCCACCTGGGCATCCTTGATGCAGCATTCCCATTCCATTACTGCCCAGCCTTTATAATCGTACTGCGCCAGCTTGCTGAAAATGGTTTTGAAATCTACCTGCCCATCACCTGGAGAGCGGTACCTGCCCGCACGGTTTGCCCAGCTCTGGTAGCCGCCAAAAGTGCCCTGCTTCCCGGTAGGGTTAAACTCGGAATCCTTTACGTGGAAGGCCTTGATGCGCTCATGGTAAAAATCGATATACTGTATGTAATCCAATTGCTGCAATACAAAATGCGACGGATCGTACAACAGGCATGCACGCGGATGGTGGTTTACTTTTTCAAGGAACATTTCGTAGGTGATGCCATCAAAAAGGTCTTCACCCGGATGGATCTCGTAGCAAACATCAACGCCACAGGTCTCAAATTCGTTAAGTATCGGCATCCAGCGTCTGGCAAGTTCTGTAAAACCGGCATCTACCAGTCCTTCCGGGCGCTGCGGCCAGGGGTGGAACATGTGCCAGAGCAGCGAGCCGCTGAAAGTGGCATGGGCATTTAAACCCAGGTTTTGCGATGCCCTGGCCGCATATTTCATTTGCTGCACTGCCCACTCGGTCCTTGCTTTGGGGTTGTTGTGGTATTCCTTTGGCGCAAAAGCATCGAAAGCAAGGTCGTAAGCCGGGTTTACCGCTACCAGCTGCCCCTGTAAATGGGTAGATAGCTCCGTGATTTCCAGCCCGTGTGCCGCCACCCTGCCTTTCAGCTCCTCTGCATAGGTCTTGCTTTCTGCAGCTTTTTGCAGGTCAATAAAGCGTGCGTCAAGGGTAGGCACCTGTATACCTTTAAAGCCCAATCCTGCTGCCCATTCACATATGGCATCCAGGGAATTGAACGGCGCCTCATCTCCAATAAACTGGGCTAAAAAAACGCCTGGTCCTTTAAGTGTTGTCATTCTCCGTTATATTTTAAAATCGAACCATTTTTGGTCAGACTGGCTCGAGGCCACTGCATTTTCAATAAAAGCCATGCCCCTTACACCATCTTCAACCGTAGGGAAGTCCAGCATCGCTTCAGTTGGTGTTCCGCCTTCCAGTTTGGTCCTTAGGGTCAGTACAAAATTTCTGTAAATGTTGGCAAAAGCCTCCAGGTAACCTTCGGGGTGCCCGGCAGGAACACGGGTGTTATGTTTGGCAATGTCAGACATATAGCCCTGGCCAACGCGATAAACCTGCATCGGCTCATTCAGCCATTTTACCACCAGGGTATTCGGTTCCATCTGGTGCCATTCCATACCGCCTTTTTCGCCGTAGATCCTGATTTTTAGCGCATTTTCTTCCCCGGCAGCAATCTGTGAGGCCATTAAGATGCCATTTGCGCCATTGTCAAACTTCAGCAGCATATTGCCATCATCATCCAAAGCCCTTCCCGGAACAACAATGTTCAGATCGGCACAGAGCTTTGCAATCTTTAAGCCCGAAATGTATTCTGCCAGCTGGGCTGCATGGGTACCTATGTCACCCATACATCCGCTCTTGCCGCTTTTGGAAGGATCGGTACGCCATGCCGCCTGTGCATTGCCTTCCCTTTCCGTCAGCGTACTTAACCAGCCCTGAGGGTATTCCACTACTATTTTTCTGATGGCACCCAGCTTTCCTTCCTTCACCATCTGCCTGGCCTGTTTTACCATCGGGTAGCCCGAATAGGTATGCGTAAGGCATAAAATCAAGCCAGTTTCTTTGACCTTCTGCTGCAGCTGTTTGGCTTCCTCCAGCGACAGTGCGATGGGTTTTTCAATTACCACGTTAAAGCCATGCTCAAGCGCCAGCATTGCCGGTGCAAAATGGGCGAAGTTAGGGGTAACAATGGTTACAAAATCTATACGTTTACCGGCAGGCATTTTGCTCTCCTGCACAATCATTTCTTCGTAATTCAGGTAAACCCGGTCTTCCGGCAAAAACAGCATCTTCCCCGATTCACGGGCTACTTCCGGGTTTATACTTAAGGCTCCGCAACAGAACTCAACCTGTCCGTCCATATTGGCAGCAATGCGGTGAACGGCCCCGATAAAGGCATCTTTACCGCCGCCTACCATGCCCATTCTGATCTTTCTATTCTCCATTAAAGGTTTCCTTTTTTTAATTCACTAACCGCGAAGTCACAGGCCCTGGCAGTTAGCGCCATATAAGTTAATGATGGGTTCTGGCATGCCGCAGAGGCCATGCACGATCCATCGGTTACAAAAACATTTTTTACTTCGTGCATCTGGTTCCATTTGTTCAGGACAGACGTTTTAGGGTCATGGCCCATGCGTGCCGTTCCCATTTCATGGATGGCCATGCCAGGTGCCGATCCGTTGTCAAAGGTCTTGATGTCCTTTGCCCCGGCAGCTTCCAGCATTTCGGCAGCATCATTCATCATGTCTACACGCATTTTGCGCTCATTGTCCTTAAACTCACAATCGATGGCCAGCACAGGCTGTCCCCATTTGTCTTTCTTGCTCTTATCGATGTATACCTTGTTCTCAAAATAAGGCAGCGACTCACCAAACCCACCCAATCCCATGGTCCAGGCACCCGGTGTGGTCATCTGATCTTTAAATTCAGCACCAAAGGCCATTTCGGCCACATCGGCATGCCAGTTTCCGCGACTTCCGCCTCCCTGGTAACCAAAGCCACGCACATAGTCGCGCTTATCGTTGCCCATGTTCCGGTACCTTGGAATGTAAATCCCATTGGCACGTTTGCCGTAGGTATATTTGTCTTCAAAGCCTTCAAACCTGCCATTGGCGCCGCAGCGGAAATGATGGTCCATCAGGTTGTGGCCCAGCTGCCCACTACCATTGCCCAGCCCGTTAGGGTGTTCATCAGAAACAGAATTCAGCAATATAAAGGTTGAAGCCAGGGTAGAGCCGTTTACAAATACAATTTTGGCAAAGAACTCAGTGGTCTCCTTGGTTTCCGAATCAATTACCACAACGCCTTTAGCTTTTTGCGTTTCCTTATCATAAATGATGCTGTTCACCAGCGAGAAGGGACGCAGTGTTAAATTCCCTGTAGCTACAGCCGCAGGAAGGGTAGAGGACTGCGTACTAAAATAAGCGCCAAAAGGGCAGCCCCTGCTACAAAGGTTGCGGTACTGGCATTGTCCGCGGCCGCCGTGCGGCACCGTTAAATTGGCTGTTCGGCCAATGGTCATGATCCTCGATTTGTTCCATTTGGCCTCAATGCGTTTCTTTACTTCCTTTTCCACACAGTTCATTTCCATAGGTGGAAGGAACTGCCCGTCTGGCAATGCGGGCCAGCCTTCGGCCTGACCGCTGATGCCTGCAAATTTCTCTACATAATCGTACCATGGAGCAAGGTCCTTATAGCGGATGGGCCAGTCTACACCATGTCCGTCCTTCAGGTTGTCCTCAAAATTCAGGTCGCTGAAACGGTAGCTCTGGCGGCCCCACATCAGCGATTTGCCGCCCACATGAAAACCACGGTACCAATCGAACCGCTTTACTTCGGTATACGGACAATCGTGGTCGTTTACCCAGAAGCTCTCGTTAAATTCAGAATAAGGATAATCCCTCTTCTGCACGGGATGCGCCTCTTTCTGGGCTTCAGTTAATTTGCCCCTGTGCTCAAACTCCCAGGGCTTTTTCATCGCCGTGGTATAGTCTTTTACATGTTCAATGTTCCTGCCCCTTTCCAGCAGTAAAACCTTTAAACCTTTTTCTGTTAATTCTTTTGCAGCCCAGCCACCGCTAATGCCAGATCCTACAACAATTGCATCATAGGTGTTCTGTGCTGTTGCCTTTGTATTTAAATTACTCATTATATATGCTATAAAAGATTTATGCCCAAACTTTCTGACCTGGCTTCAGGTCTACACAGCCATCATACCTGCCCGGTATTTCCACAAAAGAATAAGCCTGTGTGGCACCGATTTCTGAAGTGAAATACCCCAGTAAGGTCAAATCCCTCACAATGGCAAAGAACCTTGGCTCAGTCTTGGGCTTGTCTTTAGGTAAGATAGAGGCATTGCCCGCATTCTCTGTCTGCGATTTGGCCTTATCATCCGGATCTGCAGTCTGTTTGTCCTTTTCAGCCGCTTCCTGCTTATCGAGCTGTTCTTTTTCGGCCTTGGTGGCCGCCACAGTCTCGTCGCGCAGTTTGCCCAGCAGTTCCTGACGCTGCGCTACACTGATCTCCAGGAAAGTTTTTTTGTAGGCGTCGTTCGACCGCTTTTCCAGGTCTTCCAGGCCTTTTACAAAAGCCTTTTGTGCATCTTCCGGATAGCAGTCTTTAACCATCATGGCAATGAATGGTCCAACGCCTGCAGCTTTGGCACCAGGCGAACTGGTGGTAGGAATAATAATGTCTGCAACTTCAGTGATCACTTTCTGCTGCTCTTCCGTAAATAAGCTGCCTGTGGCTTTGCCGGATGGTGAATTACAACTGTCTAAAAATACGCCAATCGTAGTTGCTGATAGCGCGCCTCCCATTAAGAAGGCAACACTTTTCACCGCTTCTCTTCTGTTCATATTTGGTTGTTAAGGGTGTTGTGTGTGTTTAAAGTGTATTCTAAGTATCTTTTGTTTTGTAATATTAAGTAAAAAAAAATAGTTAGTGTTATAAATACACCATAAAGTAAATATATAATGTTTTTGTTACTAAATCAATTTTTCCGTCAATTATTCGCCTTCAGGTTTTGGTTGCTATGAACAATTTTGAATAGGTTTGCGTGTTTAATTATTAGCCTATAATCATATTTATTTATGAACGAAAAAATATTAGTACTTGGTTCAAACGGTCAGATCGGTACAGAACTGGTAACTGCCCTGCGCAAAACCTATGGTGAAAGCAATGTCATCGCCTGCGACATCCGCCGCCCGGATTATGACATCAAGAACTCGGGTCCCTTCGAGTTTGTGAACGTCCTGGAAAAAGACACCCTCAATAATATTTTTGAAAAGTACAGGCCTGCGCAGGTTTACCTGCTGGCGGCCTTATTGTCGGCCACCGGAGAGCAGAACCCTAAGCTGGCATGGGATCTGAACATGAACGGTCTGCTGAATATCCTGGACCTTGCCATTTCCTATAAAACGGCTAAGGTATACTGGCCAAGCTCTATCGCCGTGTTTGGGCCCAACTCGCCAAAAGACCAGACCCCTCAATATTGTGTGATGGATCCGAATACGGTATATGGGATAAGTAAGCTTGCCGGCGAGCGCTGGTGCGAATATTACAACCAGAAATACGGACTGGATGTGCGCAGTATCCGTTACCCGGGCCTGATCAGCTGGAAGGCCGCGCCAGGGGGCGGTACCACCGACTATGCCGTGCACATTTTTCATGATGCCCTAAAAAAAGGAAGCTATGCCTCTTTTTTAAATGCGGCTACGGAATTGCCAATGATGTATATGGACGATGCCATCCGCGGTACCATTGAACTGATGGATGCCGAAGCCAGCAAAATCTCTATCCGCTCCAGCTATAATTTTGCGGGGGTAAGCTTTACACCGGAGATCCTTGCAGCCGAAATCCGAAAACATATCCCGGATTTTAAACTGAGTTATACCGATAATGATCCGCGCCAGCAGATTGCCAACAGCTGGCCACGTTCTATTGACGACAGCTATGCTACGGCCGACTGGGGCTGGAAGCCTGAATTTGACCTCGCTAAACTCACAGCAGACATGCTGAAGAATTTAAAAAAATAGTTAGTTTTGAAACCTGGTTTACTCAGGATGACGTTCCGCTAATGCTGACTGCCAATCAGGAAACCAGAAAAATAAGCTAAAACAAGAAAATGGGAAGAGCATTTGAATTCAGAAAAGAAAGAAAATTTAAACGTTGGGCCAAAATGGCCGTTCAGTTTACCAGGATAGGTAAGGATATCGTAATTGCAGTAAAGGAAGGCGGCCCGCATCCCGAAACCAACTCACGCTTGCGCACGGCCATACAAAATGCCAAGGCAGTAAACATGCCTAAAGACCGCGTGGATGCAGCCATCAAAAGGGCTTCCGATAAAAGCATGGCCAACTACGAAGAGATTGTTTACGAAGGATACGCCCCGCACGGTGTAGCTGTGCTCATTGAGACTGCTACCGATAACACCAACCGTACCGTTGCCAATGTGCGCAGTTATTTCAACAAAACAAACGGTACCCTGGGCAAAACCGGCTCACTGGATTTTGTGTTCAACAGGAAATCTATTTTTCGGTTTGTACCTGCCGAGGACCTGGACCTGGAAGAACTGGAATTTGAACTGATCGATGCAGGACTGGAAGAACTGTATGTAGAGGCCGACGAGGAAGGAAATGATATTGCCGTTGCACAGGGTGCTTTTGAAAGCTTCGGTTCTCTGCAAAAAGCACTGGAAGAAAAAGGTATAGAACTGAAAAGTTCCAAACTGGAGCGTATCGCTTTATCACATCACGAGGTAACTGAAGAGCAGGCTGCCGATGTGCTGAAACTGATCGATAAGCTGGAAGAGGACGATGACGTTCAGGCCGTTTATCACAATATGGCCGAATAAGGCTTTTTCAAACTATTTGTGGTTAGAAAATAACCATGGCAACAGCTGGGGTTCTGCAAAAGCGGAATCCCAGCTGTTGTGATTGGCCTCCGGGTAAAGTGTAAGTTTGGCCGGATTGCCCAGCACTTTCCGTTGATCCGCTATAATTGTGGAGCAGCTCATTGGTACTACATTGTCTTTCTCGCCATGGAAGATCCATAAAGGCACCTTTCTGTATTTTTGAACATTGGCTACATGGTCTCCCCCGCAAATGGCAAAAGCAGCAGCAAAAGTCCGGGGCTTACGCCTCAGCAATTCATAAGTACCCATTCCACCCATAGACAAACCGCCTACGTACACCTGCTTTTTATCTACATAAGGTTTATTCAGAAAATCATCTACCATACCTAGTAATGCTTTCATGGCCCTGGTTGGCTCGCCCTTTTCCCGGAAATGGAATTCGCGTTTACCGGTTGAATCGGTGATGATGTTTACATTGGCCCAATAACTGTCAGCGCTACATTGCGGAAATACAACGATAGCCGGGAACTGTTTCCTGAACTCTTCTTTTAAGAAAAGTCTGGCCCCATGGGTCAGCTGTTTCTGGTTGTCGTTACCACTTTCTCCCCGGCCATGTAAAAAGAAAAGGATGGGATATTTTTTGGTATCATCAAAATTCTCAGGAAAAAGCACCCGGTAGCTAATGCTGTCCGTTTTTTTAATGAAACTACCTTTCTCGTATTTTTCCAGATCCTGGGCTTTGCTGCCGAAAGCGTAAAACAGCAAAATCAGTGGGATGATCATTTTGAACCTGTTCATGCTGCTAATTTAGGAAATTTATTTTCAGCTGCGGGCATCTGCTAAAATATTTGAGGCACTCCCGGAGGGCTAGTATCTCCCTCTGCAGCCGGCAGATCCTTGTACAACTTCAACTTGTCTACATTCTTCCATACTGAAGCCAGCCGGCCATTTGGAACAATTTCACCTGGTGTCAGTACAAATTCGCCTGGTGTCATTACTGCTCCACAAAGTCCGGCAGGGTTAAAATCCTTAGTGTTTCTGATGACTTTAACATTGTCTGTGAGCATTGCATATTTTAGTCTGATCCCCATTACACATAAACATCCGGCCGGAACTTCAAAAGTAAAATCATGAGCAGGTACCAGGCACTGTTCCGTATTTATTTCCAGTTTCTGAAACACGCTGTTTTTATGTACGCCTGCCTCCAGGTTATAAAAAGCAAGGGCTACGGTAATTTCGCAAACATTGCTTCTTGCAGGGAACTTCAGGTGCTCATTGATTTCCATAGCGGGGAGGCTTAAAGTAAGCTGGTTGCCGATAAGGTTCAGCTGCGGCACTGCCCAAAGGCTTTTTGCCAGGGGCGATTTCAGGTTGAATTCAAAGCCAGCCAGCCTTGAAAAGCTATCTTCATTAAATGTATACTGTTTTGTATCTTTGTTGTAACACTGTTCCAGAATTTCGCGGTTTTGCCTGGTAAGGCGGTTAACCATGGCACCATCATAAAAACCATTGATCAATACAGAGAGGTCCAGACGAATGACCTTAGATAAGGTACTGGCCTTGGCAAATATATTTGCGGTTGTTTTTGAAGCTGCTGTCTGCTTACCAGGATGTGGCCTGGTTTGAATAATTGTTGAGCCTTTTGGCCCTTTTTTTAAAACCAGGTTACCAACCAGGCCAATGATTTGTTTTCCATCAAATTTACCCATAATACTATTTCTTTATATCTAGTTTTCAGGAACCCTCTGGCTGCGCTTTAGATGCGTTCGTGCTGCTCCTGCCATTACCTTACAATTAATCCAGAATAAGCCCACATTTTTTCTAACAAAACGTGGGCTCACTGTGGGCTGACTGTGGCCTCACTGTGGGGTCAGTACGAACGCAACCCGAGGGCAGCTTAAATACTAACGAAATTCACAATGAGGTTTACGTAAAATCTTATAACTAAAGATAGGGAATTTTGTTTTAAAATAAAATTGAAAGCCATGGTTTCACTCATTAAAAGTCGCTTCATTCTTCAGTTATAGCTTACAAAAATATATGATCATAGAAAAGATTACGTTATGATTGAAGTTCTCGTTATTTTTGATAAACATTCAATTATACTGGAAGTTTAGGAGTGATGACTTCATTTGATAACCCTTATACAACAAAAATGAAATTTGACAACATACGACTGCTGGTAAATGATTTTGATAGATCCTATAGTTTTTACAGTGAAACACTTGGACTAAAGGCTACCTGGGGTAAACCAGGTGAAAATTATGCCAGTTTTGATGTGAGGTCCTCATCCGGACTTGCTTTATTCAGGGCTGAGTTAATGAACGTGGCGATCAGCACGCAGGAACAAACCAGGACTGAAACTTTACAGGACAAGATGGCCATAGTTATTGAAGTTGATGACGTGGACGATACTTATGCTAAACTGAAAAGCAAAGGTGTGTTATTTCTCAACGAACCCAAAGATATGCAGGTTTGGGGCATAAGAGTAATACACCTCAGGGATCCTGAAAACAATTTAATCGAATTGTTTTCGGGCCTGAAAGGTGTTTAGGCAATTGCTTTACCAGCATGCTCAAAACCAGGTAAACAGTTATTACCGGGCAAGTTTGTTTCACAGGATGGAAGATGGCTAATGAAAGATTACAGCCCGATTGTGGTTTTTAGCCTGAAAATGTATAGACTTGCAGGAAATAAGCCTAACTTAATACCAGGGAAACCATAAGCCATATGAGTGCATACAGCACATATACCGATCAGGAGCTGACTGCTCTTTTAAGGCAGGGCAACCAGAGTGGTTATACGGAATTGTACAACCGCTATAAAACCCTGCTGTATGTATTTGCCTTGAGAAGGCTGGATGATAGGGCAGAAGCCCAGGACCTGATACAGGAACTTTTTTTAACACTGTGGCATAAAAGGGAGGAACTGGTGCTTACCGGTTCTTTCAGGAGTTATATTTTTACTGCCCTGCGCAACAGGATGCTGGACCTGATTGCTCATAGGAATGTAGCATCCCGGTATCTGGACAGCTTCCAGTCTTATCTGAATACAGCAGAAGGCACAACAGATCATCTGATCAGGACGAAGGAACTCAGTGCGCTCATAGAAAAGGAGATTGCAGCACTACCACCAAAAATGCGCGCGGTTTTTGAACTGAGCCGGAATACCAATATGAGCCGGAAAGAAATTGCCGAAGCGCTTGACCTGCCGGAAGATACAGTGAAAAGCAGAATGCACAATGCTTTAAAAATTTTGAAGGGAAAACTGGGCGATAAAAGTTTTTTAATATTTTTTTGACCCTGCCCCTTCGGCTGCCCGTCTTATAACTGATTAGCCAATAGCATAAGAAATGGATCATAAACAGGCATCGGAAATTATTGCCAGGTATAAAGCCGGAACCTGCACAGCCGAAGAAAAGGCTTTGCTGCAGAACTGGATATTGTATGGTGAATTTGATGGGCTGAAATATACAGCGGCTGAAATACTTGCAGACGTAAAAGAAATAGACAGCAGGATTGCTGCCGGTAGGGGCAATAAAACTAAACTCTGGCTGCGTATTGCAGGCATTGCCGCTGTGGTAACAGCTATGGTTTTTGGGATCTGGTTTTTACCGCAGAATAAGCCCGGTGTGGAATATGTAAAAGACATTGCCCCGGGCGGCAACAGGGCTACCCTTACCGTACAGGGAAAGACCCTAAGCCTGAGCAAGGACAAAACGGGAATAGTTGTAGGGAACGACTTGAAATACAGTGATGGCACACAGGACCACACCTTGGCTCAGACCATCTTTGCAAAGGGAGCCCAGAGCAGCCTGGTAACCGCCGCAACACCGAGGGGCGGAACTTACTTTATTGTTTTGCAGGATGGCACAAAAGTTTGGTTAAATTCGGATAGTAAACTGGAGTTTTTATCAAGTTATGCAAACAAAACCCAGAGGCAGGTAAAGCTTACAGGTGAAGCGTATTTTGAGGTGGCTAAAGATGCCACGCGCCCTTTTATTGTGAGCAGCTCCGGCCAGCAGTTAGAGGTGCTGGGAACGCATTTTAATGTTAATGCCTATAATGAGGAACCATTGATCAGGACCACGCTTTTGGAAGGCTCTGTTGCAGTTCGCGGAAAGAGCAATACGATTGTCCTGAAGCCTAACGAGCAATCGGCCGTGGCAGGCAATGGCAATATTACTGTGAAGCCTGTAGATCCTTCGGAAGCTTTGGGCTGGAAAAGCGGCCGCTTCATATTTAACAATACGCCTATGCAGGTAGTTATGCGGCAAATTGCCAGGTGGTATGATGTGGAGGTGGCTTACCAGGACGAAGATTTAAAAAATAAACTGCTGGACGGATCCGTATCGCGCTATGAAAATGTTTCAGGCATATTGAATGCCATAAGCCAGACCGGGGCAGCAAAATTTAAAATAGATGACCGAAAAATTATTGTAATCAAATAATCCATTACCAAACTTTAAACAACCAAACGATGAAAAGAAATTTACAAGAACCAGCATAAGCCACAGGCTTTGGGTGTGGCCATAAAAAACCGGATAGTGTTCGTAGCACTATCCGGCGAAATTTTGAGCCAACCCCTTCCCGTTACCATGTAGCGGGATAAAATAATTGCGACACTATTTCATGTTATAACTCAAAACCTAACAAAAGTAATGAAAAAAATTGCTTTTAAACCAGGTGTTGTACGCTATTGGGTACCACCAAAAATATTATTGATTGTGAAACTGATCATAGTCTTACTTACCGCCTGCTTTTTGCAGGTATCTGCCTCAAGCTTTGGCCAAAAGCTTTCCTATACCAGGAAAGATGCAAGTCTTCGTGAAATTTTTAAGCAGATTACCCTGCAAACCGGGTACAACGTATTGTACGCTCCGGAAAAGATTGCAGCCAGCAAAAAACTGGATGTAAATTTCAGCAATGCAGATTTAAAAACGGTGCTTGAAAAACTGGCTGCCGAACAGTCATTCGTTTACAGCATAGAGGACAAGAATATCATTATCAAACCAAAGGAGCTTTCTCTGTTTAATAAGCTTGTTACCGCCATTTCAGCGCAGGGCAAGTTTATGGCAGACATTAGGGGGATAGTAGTTAACGAAAAGGGCGAAGCACTGGAAGGGATAACTGTAGTAATTAAAGGGGCGAACAAAGGCACCACAACCAATGCAAAAGGAGAGTTCTTTTTAAGGAATGTAGATGAAAATGCCATATTGCGCATTTCGTCTATCGGCTATGAAACCAGGGAAGTAAGCGTTAAAGGAAGCGGAGCTTTATTGACGGTTACCATCAGCAGGTCTGTTTCTATGCTGGATGAAGTGCAGATGATTGCCTATGGCACTACGACGGTGAGGATGAACACCGGCACAGTGGCCAAAATGAAAGGCGAGGACATCAGGCGACAACCGGTAGACAACCCTTTGCTGGCACTTGGTGGCAGGATGCCGGGAGTGCAAATTGCACAAACCAATGGTTTGGCAGGTTCGCCGGTAAGTGTGCTGATTCGTGGCAAAAGTTCATTGGGCGCGGCCTCAGATCCATTGTACATCATTGATGGGGTCCCTTTTGCACATTCACTTTCGAGCATCACTTTTTCGAGTGGTGTTAGTGCCCAGGCACTTGGTGGTTTAACCAGCGCTGCTTTCCGCACCAATCCTTTTGTAGCCATTAACCCGGCAGATATTGAAAGCATTGAGGTGTTGAAAGATGCTGATGCAACGGCAATTTATGGATCAAGGGGGGCAAATGGCGTGGTGTTGATCACTACCCGGAGGGCAAAATCTGGCAAAACCACGATAGATGCGAATTTTTATACCGGTTGGGGAACACCAACGCGGATACCTGAGTTCATGAATACACAGCAGTATGTGGCCATGCGGAAAGAGGCATTCAGGAATGACAACATTACTCCAACAGCCGCAAATGCTACTGATCTGATGGTTTGGGATACCACGCGTTATACCGATTGGAAAAAAATGCTGCTGGGCAATACGGCAAAGAGCACCGACGCGCAGGTAAGGTTGTCTGGGGGAAGTCAGCAAACCACCTTTTCGCTTGCCGCAGGATACCACCGGGAAACCCCTATCTATACCGGGGATATGAATGACGACCGGGGCAGCTTCAGGGCCAATTTACAGCACCGTTCTGCAGACAATAAATTCCAGGCGGCCTTCAATTTTGGGCTGAGTACCGATAGGAACAACATCATCACAACAGATTTGTTCCAGTTGATCAATACCATTCCAAACGCTCCATATCCGTACGATGAAAAAGGCGATCTGGTATGGAGGGATAAGGGGATCAATTTCTCCAATCCCCTGGCCTATCTCTACAAAACATACATTGGCAAGACCGATAACCTCATTACCGGTTTGAACCTGAAATACAATGTGCTGACCGGCTTGCAGCTGAGGGTAGATGCGGGTTATACAGCCATGATACTTGACCAGCGCACGGCAAACCCTATCAAATCGCAAAGTCCTTTTGGTACGAACGTTACCAGTTCGGCAGAGTTTTATGACCAGACCCACAAGAACTGGATTGTAGAGCCACAGGCAGAATATACCAGGCAACTGGGGGGCGGGCAGCTCCAGGTATTGCTGGGCAGCAGTTTCCAGGAACAACTGAATGAAGGCACCAATATTACTGCTACGGGTTACGCCAACGACGACCTGATGGAGTTTCCGGGGCTGGCCTCTTCTAAAGCTGTTTCCAATTCTTTCAGCAAATATCATTATGCGGCTTTATTTGGACGTATCAATTACAACTGGAAAAGTAAGTACCTGATCAACCTTTCTGCCCGTCGTGATGGCTCGAGCAGGTTTGGACCGGGCAAACAGTTTGGTAATTTCGGAGCTGTTGGTGCGGCCTGGGTTTTCAGCGAAGAGGGCTTTATGAAAAAAGCCCTTCCCTTCCTTAACTTTGGTAAACTGAGGACCAGTATGGGGGTTACCGGTAATGACCGTATAGGCGATTACCAATACCTTTCTACCTGGGCCCAGGTAACGGCAGATAACCCTTACCAGGGCCTTACCGGGCTGGCACCTACCAGGCTTTATAACCCGGATTTTGCCTGGGAGCGGAACAGGAAATGGGAAGCAGCACTGGAGTTGTCGTTCCTGCAGGACAGGATTTTCTTCAGTGCAGATTATTACCTGAACAGAACAGACAACCAGCTTACAGGCCTAACGCTGCCAACACAGGTAGGCTTCGGAAGTATCACTGCCAACCGGCCTGCCGTACTTCAGAATTCGGGCTGGGAACTGATGCTGAATACCACCAATATCCACAAAAAGGGATTGAACTGGAAAACATCTTTCAACATTACCCTGCCAAAAAATAAGCTGATTGCTTATCCCGGGCTTGAAAATACTTCATTTGCAAGCATATGGCAAATTGGTCTGCCCATCACCATCAGGAAATCCATTCCTTACCTGGGCGTGGACCCGCAGACGGGAATTTACCAATTGGCCGGTCTTGAAACGCCAAAATACCAGACGGCCATAAACGATATGGCCCCAAAATATTACGGAGGACTACAAAACACATTTGAGTACAAAAATTTTACCCTCGATTTCTTCTTTCATTTTACCAAACAGAAGGGGATGAGCAGCATTCAGTTTTCAGCTCCGGGGGCGCGTGTGAACCAAACTGTGGAAATGCTTGACCGCTGGCAAAAGGCGGGCGACGTTACCAATGTGCAGCGGTTTGCTACTACCGGAACGCCGGTTACCACTTACAGCTATTACGCCAACTTCTCTGAAGCGCGTATAGTTGACGCCTCGTATGTGAGGCTAAGGAACCTGTCGCTGTCCTATCGTTTGGACAAGGCCATGGTGCAGAAAATAAAAGCACAGGATATAAGGCTTTATTTCCAGGGGCAAAACCTGCTTACGTTTACACCGTACAAGATCAGCGATCCTGAAACCATGTCGCTGTCGGCTATGCCACCCATCAGGATGCTCTCTGTTGGCCTCCAGGTAGTTTTTTAATCAGATCAAAAAGCTGTAATTATGAAAAGTATATCGAATATCAATTGTTTATTTTCAAAGGCCGGCAGCAGCTTGCTTGCTGTATGCCTGGCTGCCATAATGCTGCTCAGTTCCTGTGAGAAATTTGTTGAGGTGGAAGACCCACCGCACCAGCTTACGGACGACAAGGTGTTTACCAGCGATAATTCTGCGACCTCTGCCATGTTATCTGTTTATATCGCTATGATGAACGACCAGTTTGGCAATTCGGGGTCCTTTGTTTTTTTTTCTATGAGTTCGCTGGCGGGCATGTCGGCCAATGAACTGACATGGACACAAAACAATACTACAGCCCCAACGTTTCAGGAGTTTTCTGACCGTAAGCTGACCCCCGAAAATACTTATGTTTATAGTTTCTGGAGAGATGGCTACAAATATATTTACAGGTTAAATGCAGTGCTGGAGGGGCTGAAGACAGCTACGGGTATGACAGAAGATGTGAAAACTCAGCTTGGTGGGGAGGCCAGGTTTATGCGTGCATTTTGTTATTTCTATTTGGTAAACCTGTTTGGCGATGTGCCGTTGGTGCTGAATACCAATTACCAGGAGAATATGCTATTGCCCCGTGCGCCTGCTGAAAAAGTGTGGGCGCAGATCATCACAGACCTGAAGGATGCGAAAGGCATGTTAAAAGCAGCTTATCCGACTGCTGAAAGACTGAGGCCAAACCTTTATACCGCTTCGGCACTGCTGGCAAGGGCTTACCTGTATACCGGCAAATGGGAAGCTGCAGAGCAGGAAGCAGACGGTATCATTCAATCGGGGGTATATGGCAGCAACCTGCCTGCACTGAACACCGTATTCAAAAAAAGCAGTGCCGAGGCCATCTGGCAATTGCAGCCCGTACGTGCGAATTCCAATACCACGGAAGGGGCCCAGTTTTTGGTGCTTGGCACTACGCGGCCCAATTATGAGCTTACCCCACAGATGCTGAGCGCTTTTGAGCTGGGCGATAACCGGAAAACGGAATGGGTGGGCTTCAGTGATCCGCTGAATAACCCAACCTGGGCTTTTCCGGCAAAGTATAAGGCTGGTACGGGTGCTTTAACTGAATATTATGTCGTGTTCAGACTTGCGGAGCAGTTTCTGATCAGAAGTGAGGCCCGGGCAATGCAGGGGGTAACAAAATTGACTGCGGCAAAGCAGGACCTGAATGTGGTGCGTGGCCGGGCAGGCCTGTTGCCAACATTGGCTAACGACCAGCCTGCTATTTTAACCGCCATAGCGCAGGAGCGCAGGGTAGAGTTTTTTGCTGAATTTGGCCATAGATGGCTGGATTTGAAAAGAACCAGCAAAGTGAATGCTGAAGGTTTATACCCTGTGCCGGGACCGGAAATGAGGGCAAACCCTAAACTGGAACAGAATGCAGCTTATAAATAGATAAGAAAATGAAAACATTAAAAACACTACTGACCGCAACGTGCCTGTTAATTGGCATTTTGCCGGCATCGGCACAGGGAATCAATTTTGAGCATGACTTTAACAAAGCCTTAGACCTGGCAAAGAAGGAAAATAAAATGATCTTTGTAGATTTCTACACCTCCTGGTGCGGCCCATGTAAGCTGATGTCTGCCGAGGTTTTTCCTCAAAAAGAAGCGGGAGATTATTTCAACAGGGAATTTATCAATCTGAAAGTACAATGCGACGATAAGGGAGCTGGTGTGGAACTGGGCAAAAAATACAAAATAAATGCTTATCCGACATTAGCCTTCCTGGATAAGGATGGAAATACGGTGCATTCTACCGCGGGCGGCCTGAGTGTAGCGGGACTGATAGAGCTGGCAAAAACAGCGACAGATCCGAATAAGAATCAGCTGGCAATGGTTAAAGAATGGGAGGGGGGCAACAGGGACCATGCATTTGCTTCCCGGTACTTTAGAACCCTGACCCGGTCTTACCGCAGTGAAAAAGCGAATGCTGATTTTGAG
This sequence comes from Pedobacter africanus, assembly GCF_900176535.1. NCBI lineage: Bacteria > Pseudomonadati > Bacteroidota > Sphingobacteriia > Sphingobacteriales > Sphingobacteriaceae > Pedobacter > Pedobacter africanus. Next base: position 3,394,292 of record NZ_FWXT01000001.1, read on the forward strand.
AAGTACTTTGGTACATTGAAACCCTCGCAGAAAGCAGCCAAAAATACCTTTGAGCTGATGGGGATCGTTAAAACAGGCCCTTTCTCGCCATCATTTGAATATATGGAGCAACATACCGGCGATTTTTACAAATCGGTTGGACAAGCAAAGATCGATAGTACCATTGCGAACGCTTATCTAGGGTACTTTAAGGGCTTGCAGGCGGCGGGTTTCAGTAATAGGGACATGACTGAGTTCAACAGCAAAATGAAATTGTTTAAGGCAAAGAAATATCCTTTTTACGATGAATATGCTGAGTTTTATGCGGTTTTTGATTCAAAGGGCGTCAATGGAAAGGACGATATCAATGTCTACATGCAAAGGGGCACAGAATTCCTGAGAAAATATGGGAAGAAAAACGATTCATATACCTTATCGCTGGCAAGCATGCTGGGAAACTGGACCGGAAAAAAAGATCAGGGGCTTGAAGGTATCCGCTGGATGGAAGAGCTGCTGCAGCGAAACAATAATCCTCGCTACCTGAACACCTATTTTTACATTCTGTGGCGCAATTTTCACTTTGATAAGGCAATGGAAGTTGCACAGCTGATGAAAGCCAATGCGGTAAAGGAAAACAGTTCTACTGCTGATATTGACAAACAAATCCAGATGGTGAAGGATTTAAAAGAAAAGTATAAGAACATCTGAGTTTGAGGAAGCTAAGATCGTAGCTATAATATAAAAAGGCCTGGCGTTTTGCCGGGCCTTTCTGCTGTTGAAATGTGCAGACCAAAGTTACTTTACCAGTGTAAATTTTTCCGTCAGCACATCCCTTGAATTACCGCCTATATATATATTGAAATCGCCGGGTTCGGCTATAAACTTTAAGGCTGTATTGTAGAATTTTAAATCTTCTTCACTGATTTTAAAGCTTATTGTTTTACTTTCACCAGCGTTTAAACTGATTTTTTGGAAGCCTTTTAACTCCTTAACGGGGCGGGTGGAGCTGCCTTCCAGATCGCGGATGTACAATTGTACCGCCTCTTTGCCTGCGGTATTGCCGGTATTTTTTACTTCAATGCTGACTGTAATGCTTTCGCCTGGTTTAAAGCTGTTTTTGCTCAGTTTTAAATTGTTGTACGCAAAAGTGGTATAGCTTAGGCCATAGCCAAAAGGATAAAGCGGTTCGTTGCTTACATCGAGGTAATTGGAGCGGAACTTACTGAACCATTTGCCTTCGGCCAGGGGCCTGCCTGTGTTTTTATGGGCATAATACAATGGGATTTGCCCTACATTTTGCGGAAAGGTTGCCGTGAGTTTACCTGAAGGGTTTACTGCTCCGAACAATACATCGGGGATGGCATTGGCGGTTTCTGTGCCGCCAAACCAGACATTCAGGATGGCCGGAACATGCTCGTCTTCCCATTTCAGGGTAAGGGGCCTGCCGGTAAAGAGTACCAATACTACAGGTTTCCCGGTTTTTAGCAGGGCCTGCAGCAGGCGTTTTTGTACTTCAGGGATTTCCAGATCGGTACGGCTGGAGGCTTCGCCGCTCATTTCAGAGCTTTCGCCCAGGGCGGCAACAACTACGTCTGCTTGTTTGGCCAGGTTCAAGGCCTCATCAATCACTTCCTGCTCCGGGCGGTTGTCTCGCGGGATGGTACGGCCAAACATGGTGGCGCGTTCCTGGTAAGCGGCATCACTGAGCAGGTTAGACCCCAGGCTGTGCAGGATTTTAACCTCGTTCCCTGCGGCTGCTTTCATGCCTTCCAGCAGGGATTTGGTATTGGCCAGATCGCTGTTTACGCTCCAGGTGCCGGGCATATTGGCGCCGGTATTGGCCAGCGGGCCGATCAATGCAATTGTGCCGGTTTTTTTTAGTGGGAGGGTGTGGTTTTCGTTTTTCAGCAGCACAAAAGATTCAGCGGCCACCTGGCGTGCAAAAGCAAGGTGTTCTGGCTTCAGGATCTCTGTTTTGGCGCGCTCTTCATCGCAGTAGCGGAAAGGATCTTCAAATAAACCCAGTTTGTATTTGGCTTCCAGGACCAGTCGGCAGGCCTCGTCAATTCTTTGCTGTTTTACCTTGCCTTGCTCAACCGATTTTTTTAAGGTGGTCAAAAAGCCTTCGCCTACCATGTCCATATCTACGCCTGCATTTAAAGAGAGGGCAGAAACCTTTTGCAGATCGCCCAACCCGTGGTCTGTTAGCTCGTTAACGGCGGTATAATCGGTTACCACGAAGCCTTTAAAGCCCCATTCCTTACGAAGCAGATCGGTCATCAGCCATTTGTTCGCTGTTGCAGGTACACCGTTGATGTCGTTGAAGGAAGTCATGATGCTCCCGGCACCTGCATCAAGGGCAGCTTTGTAGGGCGGCAGGTACTCGTTATACATGCGATCAAGGCTCATGTCTGTAGTGTTGTAATCTCTGCCTGACTCGGCTGCTCCGTACAGGGCGAAGTGTTTTACACAGGCCATCATGGTGTTATACTTACTGAGGTCATCGCCCTGGTAACCTTTAACCATGGCTTTCGCGATCTGGCTGCCCAGAAAGGTATCTTCGCCAGAACCTTCAGAGATCCTGCCCCAGCGCGGATCGCGGGATATGTCGACCATAGGCGAAAAGGTCCAGTTCAGGCCATCGGCGGTAGCCTCAATGGCGGCAATACGGGCCGTTTTCCGGATCATCTCCATGTCCCAGGTACTGGATAAGGCCAGGGGGATAGGGAAAGTGGTTTTATAGCCATGGATTACATCCTGCCCAAAGATGATCGGGATTTTAAGCCGGGTATGGTTTACAGCAATTTCCTGAGCCTTGCGGATGCGTGCAGGCGTGGTTAAGCTGAAAATACCGCCTACCTGGCCGTTTTTGATCTTCGTCTCTACACCTGTGCTCACTACCGAACCGGTAGTGGCTTCACCGCCGGTAAGGAGGTTCAGCTGGCCTATTTTTTCATCGAGTGTCATTTTTGACATCAGGTTAGTGATGAAGCTGTTCATTTTTTGATCGGCAATGCTCTTTTTCTGGGCAAAAGCTGTGGCCGTTGTCAGGAGCAGGGCCAGGATATATAGGGAAGGTGCTTTCATAGTGATCTGTTTAAGCATATGGGCAAAATGTTAGTGTTCAATAAGGGGAGATTTCGGGATTGATGGCCCCTCGAAATTCAGACTTTGTAATCCCTTTTGTACTTCTGGGCTGCTCATGAACAGTTTCCAGAGCAGGCCGCTGCGGTAGTTTTCGATCATGACAATAATAGGACCCTGATCTATGGCCAGATGCGATTTGGCGTACCAGTTTTTTTCTTCGCTAAAGGCATCTGTGAAGCCGTACTCAGACCATAGTTTATCACCCAGGTTAAAATAGAAATGCTTTAAGGCCTGCATGGATTCTGCAGGCGTATAAGGAAAAGAGGACAGTGCCGCGGTAGGGGTAATGACGGCATCATCGTTGGTTGGCGAGTGCGCAGAATAGCCCGACCAGCTGTCGCTGGCAGTTAAGCCCCAGCAATTGGTGCTGTAACCCTTGTATTTTTTAGGATTGTCTATGCAATAGGCGCGGTTGATGAGCGTATGGTTTTTGTTTTGCTCCCAATAATCGGCATGGCGGTCTTTAAGGCCACGCGGATCTAAACCCATAAAAGAGTAGTGGGCAAAAAATAAGGGGCCTCCATAGTCGAAGCCTAAAGGAAGTGTAATGTTATAGAACTTTTTACCGTTCAGGTAGGTATTGCTGTTGGCAAAACCTTCATGGTATACCTTTGGGCTGATGGCATGGCGCGGTGATGAGGCGGCAAGCACATAGGTAATGAGGCATTCATTATAACCTTTGATGGGGTGGTTCATGGCCCAGCCATTATTTGGGCTCCAGTGCCAATACAAAACATTTTGGTTTTGGGTAAACCAGTTCCATTCTATGGCATTCCACATCTCGTTGATCTTACTGCGGATGCTGTTCTCGACCGGGTTACTGGCAGTATAATACTGACGGGCGCTGAGCAGGCCCTGGAACAGGAGTGAGGTCTCCACAATATCGGCCCCATCATCTTTGAGGCTGAAGCGAATCGTTTTACCGGTTTCTCCATTGAGCCAGTGCGGAAAAGCACCATGGTACATGTCTGCTTTGTACAGGAAATCGACGATTTTTTTTGTGCGTTCAGCGGCCTGTTCGCGGGTAATGAATTTTCTTTCTGCGGCAACAATAATGGCCATTACGCCGAAGCCGGTACCTCCGGTGGTAACTACCTCGTTGCCATAATTTAAGGTAGTATTGCTGCGTTCGCGGGCCATACCACTTACAGGATGTCCGAAATCCCAGAAATAGCGGAAGGTTTGTTTTTGCACCAGGGTAAGCAGCTGCTCGTCGGTCAGGTTCTTTTGTATTTTCATTTCAGGCTTTATGCCTGCTGTTTGATCAGATTTATGCTTTACCTGGGCACAGGAAAAAAAGCTTGTAAGTAAGGTGAGGGCTAAAAACAGGTAAAGTGGATTTCGTTTCATGTTGTTGTGCTATTATTATAGGTTTGGACTACTGAAGCCCAGTTTTGTTAATCCCAATTTGATTTCAGGTGCGCTCATCAGCAGGTTCCAGAGTAATTTACTGCGATGGTTTTCGATCATGATGATGATTGGCCCCTGGTCTATGGCCAGGGTTTGGGTATCAAACCACTTGTTTTGGATGGAGAAGGCATCTACAAAGCCATACTCCTTAAAAAGTTTGTCGCCCAGTTTGTAATAGAAAAACTTAAGTGCCTGCATGGATTCTGCAGGAGTATAGGGAAAAGAAGACAGGGCTGCCGTAGGGGCAATTACGCCCAGATCGTTATTGGGCGAGCTGGCGGCATAGCCCGTTGGGGTATCACTTGCGGTAAGGCCCCAGCAGTTTTCGCTGTAGCCGGCATAATTTTTAGGATTGGCCTTGCAGTAGTTGTAATTGATGAGGGTATGCGCACGGTTCTGTGTTTCGTAATTGGCATAGGCATCGGTTAAACCCATAGGGTTGATGCCCAGGAAAGAATAATGTGCAAAGAACAGCGGGCCGCCGTTGGCGGGGCCTAGCGGCAATTGAATGCCGTAATAGGTATTGCCGTTTTTCATGGCACCATTTTTTGCCCAGCCATTGTCGTACACCGATTTTGGGATGGTATAAGTAGTTGAGGACGCCGCAAGGATATAGGTAATGAGGCATTCGTTCCAGCCGCTAACCGGTAGGTTCATCTCCCAGTTGTAATTGTTGCTCCAGTGCCAGTAGAGGGTGTTGCTGTCGTTTTTTCGGTACCAATCCCACTCCACGCCATTGTAAAGGGCGGTAATGTCGTTTCGTAATTTTGTTTCTGCAGCATCATTGCCGTTAAAATACTGGCGTGCGGTAAGCAGGCCCTGCATGAGCAGGGAGGTTTCGACCAGATCGCCGCCATTGTCTTTTGCACTGAAAGGCTGTACCGCACCGGTATTGCCATCGAGCCAATGCGGAAAAGCGCCATGGAATTTCTGGGCTTTGGTGCTCAAAAAGCTGACGATTTTTTGCACCCGGGACAGGCCCTCGGTACGGGTAATGAAATTGCGGTGTATGCCTGTTACCAGGGCCATTACGCCAAAGCCTGAACCGCCGGTAGTTACGGTATTGCCGGATGTGCTTCTTTCGCGGGCCAGTCCGCTTTCGGGGTGACCAAAATCATAAAAGTATTTAAAGGTTTGCTTTTGGACCAGTGTGAGCAGTTCCTCGTCGGAAATGCGGGGAAATTTATCGGTATCGTTAAAGCCGGTGCTCAGGCTGATGTTTACAGGATTAATGAGCCGACCGCCTTTTGCCGGTTTAAGGGCTTCTGTAAGGGCAAGGACATAACTGCTAAAAGCGGAAAGGTTATTTTGAGGAGTAAGGGTTAAGGTTTTATCGGCATCGGACAGGGTAGTGGTAAAGGCTGTATTGCTGCCCGAAGCATCGGTTAATTTAATGCCGGCCATAACGGTGGAGGGGTCTATGGCGGCAGTAAAGCTGAATTTTATAGTGGGTTTCCCGCTTACTTCGTAGTTTAAAGTGCCGTTATAGCTACCGTTTACGGTGAAGGACAGGGAAACATCGACAGTTGATGCGCCCGGTTCCTTGCTTTTTTTGCAATTACCAAGGAGCAGCAAAATGCTGCAGCAAATGATATAGAAAGATAAGGTTTTAAAGCGGATCATCAGCTTGAAAAGGGGATTTTAGATGCCGGAGGCGAATGCCTCCGGCAAGTAGTTATTTACCAGCCTTGCCGAGGTTGAACAGTGCTTTTACATGCGCTTCAGGTAAGGCTATATTGTAGATCCTGATCTCATCAATATTGCCTGTCATAGCTGCGAAGCTTTGATCGGTACTTACGGATTTGCCCGGAATGACGTTATAGTTTCCGCCTATAATAACCTCGCTGGGTTCATTGGACTTGAACAGGTTATTTCCTGTGCCCCTGCTTGAAAAGGCCCCTATCTGCACGCCATCTGCCCAGATGTAGAAAAACCCGGTTGTTCCATTATAGGTCAATAAAATATGTGTCCATTTGCTCATTCCTATTTTTGGACTGAGATATGGAAAATAGTTTATATCACCGGGATTGTCCCTTTTGGTATTGACATTGTCTTGTGTGCCGCCGCCAATGGTGGTAAAGGTTGGATTGATTTTTAACTCATCGGTATTGCTTGCAGGAAAAGCATTTGTGTTCAATATAAAGTTGATACTTCCGGTAAAGATTCCCGGCCTGGTCAATTGGAACAACATGGTTTTTTTACTGCCGTTGTTCAATATCTGAACCCAGGTGCTGATGCTGAAGCTTTTAAAAACATCTGTTTTTAATGTGTTGAATTGGTTAGCATAGTATAGATAACCTGTGGTTAAGCTAAGGGCTTTCCCTCTAACCCCTGCGGCAATAAAGGCATCATTTGCACTTGTTGTGGGACTTGCGCCGGAAACCTTTTCGGCCTTGGTATCATCAAATGACCAATAAGCTACCAGGTTTTTGGGAAAAACCTCGTCAGAACTTGTAAATCCATCGATCTTTCCGGCATAATCATCAGGACTTACGTCGGGAAGATTGTTTGGGTTGCCATCTTTCTTGCAGGATGTGCCGACGGTAAGGATTACGATACCTATTACCCATCCGATTTTATATAAATTTGAGAATTTCATCTTTCTGAATTTTAGTTTAATATCCAAAGTTTTGGGTCAGTACATTTTTGCTTAAATCGATCTGTACCAGTGGTATGGGAAGTAGGTTGTCGCGGCTTGGGGAAAATGCGGTTTTTCCTGCGGCAGCCATTGCCTCTCCTGAGATTCCCCACCTTACGATGTCAAAGAAACGGTCATGCTCCATTGCCAGTTCAATTCTTCTTTCCTGACGAATAGCTGTTCTTGCCACAGCCTGATCTGTTGTGACTACATCAGGCAACACGCCAGAAGCGGTACCGCGTGCTCTTTTTCTGACAGTATTTAATGCGGCTACAGCTTTTGAGATGTTATCAGCTCCGCCAACTTCATTTGCCGCTTCGGCATACATCAGGACTACATCTGCATAACGCAGGATGCGGACATTCATCCAATATCCCATGTTGCTGCTAACCTTTGATCGGTAACTTGGGCTGGTGTACACCTTGTTGTTATATTTTGGATTCGGTAAAATTGTAGGATAGATAGGCAATGGTTCCCCATAGATGGACATGTTGGTTGTAGTTGTGGTGCTGGAATATAAGATCGTCCTGGCTTTCCGGGGATCATTTGGTTCATATGCCGCTTCCAGAGCTGCGCTTGGCATATTCCATCCCCAACCCATGTTAAAATTGCCCTGACCCCTTAAGCCCTGGATGCTGGTATATTGACAACCATTTTTTTCTTTCTCTTCTGCACTGGCTGTAGCCTGTATTTCGAATACGGATTCTTTACTGTTCTCTCCATCCTCACGGAAGATTTTGTCGTAGGGTGTGCTGAGATCGTACTGCCCGGAGGTCATGACAAGATTAGCCGACTGCATGGCAGCTGCCCATTTCTTTTGTGTAAGGTAGACTTTTGCCAGTATTCCGTTTGCTGCCCCGCTGGTTATTCTTCCTACAAATGCGGATGGCCAGGAAGGCGGTAAATTGGATGCAGCAAACTGAAGGTCTTGTTCTATGAAAGCATAAACCTGCTCCGGACTGCTTTGCGGTACATTACTTTCCTCAACGGAAAGCAACCGGTCTACAAGGGGAACCCTTCCGTATAACCTTACCAGCATAAAATAAGCATAACCCCTGATAAAGCGGGCCTCTGCCGCTGCTGCGGTTTTTTGCTGGTCCGTGGCTTCGATCTTAGGATCATTGTTGATTTTATCCATTACAGTATTTGCTCTGTTGATGAGGCCATAATAGGCAACCCAAAGTGAGTTTGCCCTGCTGCTGCTAGATGAAACAGGGAAGTTGTCCATGCTGATCACATCAGCGCCTCCGTCAGAAGGTGTACTCCCTTTCTCTGCATCATCACTTCTAATACTGGTAGCAACCACAAAACCGTCTGCATGTACATTATAATCCCTCAGGAAGTTATAGGCTGAATAAATATACAGATCATAAGGCCCTGAATTTCCTGGATAAGGATAATCGTCTGTCCGGTAGACACCCTGTTTTTGAGTATCCAGGAACTTTTTGCAGCTGCTTGCTGTTGAAATTAACAGTATGCCCATTATGGCGATACTAATATTTCTATATGTTGTGTTCAATGTTTTCATCTTTTTATCTCTTAAATCACTTAAAACGTCACATTTATGCCAAAAGAATAAATGGCAGGAATAGGGTAAACGCCATTGTCGGCCCCGCCGGCGGTAATGCTGCCGATCTGGGCTTCCGGACTGTATCCGGTAGTTTTGCTCCAGGTTTTTATGTTTTGGCCACTAACGTATAAGCGGATATTCTGTATGCCTGTTTTTTCTAAGGCCTTTGCGGCAAGGTTATAGCCGAGCTGAACATTGCGAAGGCGGAAATAATCACCTGGTTCAAGATAGTAGCTGCTGAATAAATAGTTGTTACTTCTGGTATTGTCGGAAATCGGCTCGACGTTGGATGTTCCTGGTGCCGTCCAGGCATTTAAGCGGTTTGCTTCATAATTTAACACAGTAAAGTTTGCGGTTCTCCTTTGTGTGTAGATCTTATTGCCGGCAACGCCCTGACCTTCTAACATCAAGTCAAACCCTTTATAACCAAGGCTTAAATTTAAACCATAGCTATAAGGAGGAAAAGGCGTGCCGAGATAAGTCCTGTCGGCCGGGGTAATGGCACCATCTCCATCGATATCTGCATAAGCAATGTCACCAGGAAATGAATTGGACATGGCCGGCATCAGACCAAGATCGTAAGAAGACTGGTAAATACCAATCTGTCTGTATCCGTAGAAGTAACCTATCGACTGTCCGGTTTCTGTTTTGTTTACTCCTCCGTTACCCAGGATCTGGAAATTGGTTGTGTTGCCCAATGAGTTAACGATGTTTTTATTGTAGCTGAAATTTCCGGATAAGCCATAAGTAAAGCTTTCGCCTATTTTGTCGTTCCAACCAAGACTCAGCTCAATTCCTTTATTGGTGATTTTACCGAGATTGGTGAAATAGGTAAGTCCTCCTTCCGAGGCAGGTAGTGGGTAGGAGGTGATGATGTCTGACGTGGTTTTGTTGTAAAGGTTCAATTCTGCATTAAGCCTGCTGTTTAGCGCTTTTATATCCAGACCAAGGTCAATACCCTGAACAATTTCAAAGTGGAAATTGGGGTCGGGCCTGTAAGCTGGCTGAATAGCGGGGTATATATTGTCCCCGAAAACTGCACCAGATGAGTTGGAGATTTCAACCTGGTAACGGTTGTTTGGTGCCCCGTTGGAGTTGCCCAATCGCCCCCAGGCGCCACGAAATTTCACAAAATCTAATCCTTTGACATGTTCTTTGAAGAAGCTCTCTTCGCTCAGCACCCATCCTAAACCAATACTACCAAAGGTACCCCATCTGTTTTCAGGCGAAAACAAGGAAGATGCATCTCTTCTAACAGTTCCATTAAAAAGGTATTTATTCTGATAGGAATAGCTTAGCCTCATAAATGCACCGGCATTGGATTCATCAGATCCGCTACCACCGGCCCTTTGTACGTTCTGATCGGGTACAATTCCAAGGAACCATAAATTGGGGTCACGAGGAATGGTTAGGGTGCTGTCAACCCTTGTTCCACTCAAGCTGGTGCTTGAGGTTCTCAGAGAAGAGAAACCGGCAAGCGCAGTGATTTTGTGGCCGCCATCAAGTTCTTTTTCATAAGTAAGGGTATGGTCTTGTTGGTACCGGCGACCTTCAAAAGTATTCTGACTTACACTATTACGGATGGAGTTGTCGAAAGAAGTAGTATTTGGCCCTCCGTTTTCGCCGATGTTGATCACCCTATAGGCAGGTGGGGAAAAGCTTCTGGCATTATTAAAACCTAAATCTGTGTAGACGGTAGATCTCCAGGTGAAGTCTTTCAGGAACTTTACTTCTCCGAACACACTCCCGGTAAATCTGTAACCTTTATTGATGGAGTTGCCTTTACCCCTGTCTAGCGCAAGTGCAGGATTGGCTACATTTGACCGCTGGAAAGAAGGCATGCTGTAAAACAGTCCATCCTCTTTTGTTGAAGGCACAATCGGAGCAGCCCACAAGATGTTGTTTAACGTAATGGCAACCGGATTGTTGATCCAATGAAATCCGGTAAGGCCGGCGCCTACTTTAATGTTATCTGTGATCTTGATTTCTTCGTTCAGCCTCGCGATGAATTTTTGATAGTCGCTGGATTTAACAACCCCCTGCTGCTTGTTGTAGCCCAGACTTAATAGCGTGGTCGTTTTTTCTCCCGTATTGGAAATGGTTACTGAGTTGGTGCTCATTGCAGCATTACGCAGTACATAATCTTGCCAATTGGTATTGGCGGTATAGTTTTTGAAGTCGAATGGGGCAGCACCCAGGTTGGCCAGTTGGGCGGAGTATAGTTTTTTAAAACCTTCTGCATCTGCTACAGCAATTCTGTTTGGGATGTACTGAACCCCAATGGTACTTTGTAAGTTAACCGTTGTTTTACCTTTGGCGGCTCTTTTGGTGGTTACAGCAATAACGCCGTTTGCTCCCTTCATCCCATAAATGGCAACGGATGAGGCATCACGCAGCATGTCTATGCTTTCAATATCACTGGGGTTCAGGTAATCAATATTATCCTGAATAATACCGTCTACCACATATATAGGATTTGCGCTATTCGTGCTGTTCACCCCTCTGATGCGTACAGTAGGACTAGCCCCTGGTGTGCCGGACGGAATTACCGTTAAACCGGCCACTTTTCCCTGCAATGCAGCAATTGGATTAGTTACCGCAAGCTTCTCAATATCCGAGCCCTTAACGCTGGCAATTGATCCGGTTAAATCACGCTTCTTTTGCGTGCCATAACCTACTACCACTACCGCTTCGAGCTCCTGTGATGAAGATTGCAATTCTACATTAATGGTAGTCTGGTTGTTTACAGCTACTTCTTTAACTGTATAGCCCACATATGTGAACACCAGTGTGGCATTGGCAGGCGCACCAATGCTGTATTTCCCTGTAGCATCTGTCTGTACAGCTGCCGTGCTCCCCTTTACCTGTACGCTTACACCTGGCAATGTGGTTTTGTCACCCCCATCACTTACCGTTCCTTTAACAGTGATGTTTTGTGCAAGTGCTGCGTTTGTAAAAAGAAAACAGAGAAAAGTTAAAACTGAAAGTTTTGTAGAGATTCTTTTCATACTATTTGGTTATTTAATAATTGTTGTATAAATCTCCGCTACAATTGCGGGCAAAACAAAAAAAACGCCTCTACATTAATACATCATGAGTGTGGGGTGTACTATCTCAAATTCGCTTTCCGAATCTGTATCTGGTTCAAAAACCGGGTTTTTAGACTGCAATGTGAAAAACAGGCACTACAGCAACATGGTATTTCCATATTAAAATTAAGCTAACAAAAAATTGCTTATGACTGGGCGATGAGAGGTAATGATGTAGTGTTAAAGCTCCATCAGGAACTCTACGAGGTTCTTGTCGTGGGGTACATCAAGCTTTTTGCGCAGCCTGTAGCGCCGTATTTCTACACCTCTTAAAGAAATGTTCAATAAAGATGCCATTTCTTTGCTGCTCATGTTCATCCTCAGGTAGGCACAAAGCTTCAGATCGTTCGGCACAAGATCAGGATGGTTTACCTTAAGTTTCTTAAAAAAACTTTCATGCGCTTCGTTAAAACTGCTTTCAAAAAGGTTCCAGTCGCGTTCATCATTCATGCCCTCGTCAATTACCTTCTGGAGCTTGCGCAGTTGCTCTTCAGCTAGGGGCTTACCGTTGCTGTCTTTCAATTTCAGGATTTCCTGACTGAGTTTTTGCAGTAACTCATTTTTGTACACCAGGCTCATGGCGGAGTTGGCCAGTTCCCTGGTCTTGCCAGCCAGCTCGGTATGGAGTTTCTCGGTTTGCAGTTTAATGATCTGTTTCTCTGTGGCCTCGGCTTCCTTTTTAAGGAAAGCCTCTTTCTCTGCCTGCAGTTTTTTGGCAATGGCTTCCTGGTCTTTCTTTAACTTGCGCTCATAAAGCCGTTTAAAGGCCATAACCAGGAAGCCAAGCAAGATCAGATAAAAAGCCAGGGCCCAGTTGCTGGCATAAAATGGGGGCAATATGGTAAATTCAAATGTAGTTATCTTGCTTACGGTATCTTCATTGATCCTAGCCCTTACTTTAAATACATAGCTGCCAGGGGCCAGGTTGGTAAAATCTTTCTGGGAAGCTGCACTCCAGTCAGCCCATTGTTTGGAATAGCCTTCCAGGTAGTACTGAAACCTGATTTTGGCCTGCCGGTAATAAGGCAGGGCAAAGGAAATCCGGATGCTGTTGCGCTTAAACGGAATTTCGATTTCAGTGCCGTCGTTATCAAATTCAGTAATGGTGCTGTAGGTGTCGGTAATGTCTTCCAGCTTTCTGATGAGTACAGCAGGCAAGTCAACATTTCTTTTTGGTGTGGGAGGTTCGGTGGCGTTATAGATCACGAAGCCGTCATCGACACTCAGCAGGTAGATGTTGCTGCTGATTTTACTGATGTTCTCGTAGTACTGCACCATGCGTCCGTCCAGTATGCTGAAAGTACTGGAGTCTACGCTTACCTTGCCAGGCTCGAGCAGGTGTACAAGCCCCATTTTGCCATGATTGATAAACCAGTATTTTTTTGCGCCGGCGTCGATGATCTTATTGGAACCTGCAAAGCTGCCCAGTTCCCGGTTCAAAGTGCCATAGGGGCTAAAGTGATTGCTGATCTCATCATAGATCAGAAACCCTTTATCGGATGAAAATACCAGCTTGTTTTCGAGCGTAAAGACGTTAACACCATAATCGCTTGGGAGCCCGTTCTTTTCATTATAGGTTTTGATGGTGGTTACCCTTCTCAGGTCGGGGCTCAGTGTAAGTTTATACAGGCCACGGTAAGCATGGCTTACCCAGACATCGCCCCTGGCATCCTGTTCTACATAGCGGGAGGGCTCTCCGAAGTTTTCTATCCTATGCGAGAATTTCCAGTTTCCGGAGGCATCTTTTTTGAACAGTACCAATCCGTTATAAGTGCCCTGGATGAGGAAACGGGGATCGGAGTTTAACTTTTTGATGGTCCATCCGCCCTTTATAGAAGAGATGCTTTGGAGCTGGTTTCCGGATACTTTAAAGGTACCATCGTTATGGCCACAAAATAGCTGGTCATCTATCAGGGTAAGGTCCCATACCTGCCCCTGTGAGTTGGGGATGAGTTTAAAATCGAATGAATTGAAAAGGTTTCCTGTTCCCGATGCCCATGCACTGTAGAACAAGCCCTGGTTAGTGCCCAGATAAATGTTGTTTTTATAGATCAGGCTGGAATAAACGGTACCAAACTGGCCGGTTTTGTCGAAATAGAAATAGAGCGGTGAATTGAGTTCGATGCGGTCAATGCCGTTATCCAGTCCGGCCCATAGGTTCTGGTCCTGATCTGCGTAGAGGCTCAGCACGGTATTGTTCTGCAGGCCACTTGATTTGTTAATTCGCTGCACTACGTTCCCATCTTCATCCATGATGATGAGCCCGTTGAGGATAGTGCCATAGGCGTAGTATCTGTCTTGGATACGTGTGCCATTATTGAGCTGGTAGGTTTTCAGGAAGGCATTGGCGGGGGTGTTCAGCGGACTGAAGCTTTCGCCATTGTAAACAAACAGGCCATCTTTGCTGGTGCCGATCAGCAGGCTGCCATTCTTATAAGGAAGTATAGACAGTATTGCTCTGGGAACCGTGAGACTTGTGTTTTTCAATGGGACAAGTTTATTGCCAATAAGTTCGAAAAGCCCCCGGCCTATAACCTCTACATAAAAGTGCTGTCCGACCTGATGCAGGAACAGCAGTGATTGTTGTGCCGTTACCACGCTGATCTTTTTGTTCTCGTAGATGTATATGGCAGAGAAGGACTGGAATATGACCTTTTTGCCGCTCGTGTAGATTTTCCAGATTTCATCCTTGATGCCATGGGCTGCGGGGATAAGGCTGGTAAGGGAGGTGTAAGATAAAAGCCTGTTTTTATTAGACCAGTAGCCAAATTCACCGAAACCCCCGGTGTACACGATCCCATTTGCTCCGCTGGCAACAGAGCGGACGATTTGCCGGTTGGGCATTTTATATTGATTCCAGTATCTGCCGTCAAAACTGAGCAGGCCCTGGGCATTCCCAAAATACAGTACGCCGGATTTGTCTTTTGCTATAGACCAGTTCTGATTGCCCGATAGGTAAACCGATTTGGGGTAATTTTGTACATAAGGAACCCCAATACTCTTTATATTATCTGCTGTTGCAAAGAATGGCAATAATAAAGCAAGATAAAATAGACAGTATTGGAGGTGTCTGTGTTTCATTGGTAGCTAAGATAGCTATTTCGCAATTACGTTTACAGGTTGTGGTACTTTTACATAATATCCTGTTCCATCGTACTTACGCTTACGCGGATTGGTGGTACAGGCTACAGAACAACAGCCTTGCAGCTCATTGCCGCAGTCGTCGCATTGGGTAATGTGCTCATTGCATTCCGGATTGGCACAATTGATCATCTTAGGTGTGGTTTTACCACAATTGAAGCACTTGGAAACTACGGTAGGGTTTACCGTATTGACGTCTACGGCGATACGGTTGTCAAATACATAGCATTTGCCCTCAAAATCCTGTCCGCCCGCCTCTTTGCCATATTTAATGATACCTCCATGAAGCTGGTATACATCGCTGAAACCATGGTGCAGCAGCAGGGCGGAAGCCTTTTCGCATTTGATGCCCCCGGTACAGTAGGTCAGCACTTTTTTGTCTTTATACTGGGCCAGCTCGTTGATTTTATCCGGGAAGTCCCTGAAGTTCTCTATGTCGAGTGTTACCGCATTTTTAAATTTGCCCAGGTTATGCTCGTAGTTAGAGCGGACGTCCAGGATAACTACATCTTCCTGATCAATCATTTTCTGGAATTCAGCGGGCTCGAGGTGTTTCCCGGTTTGTTTGTTTGGGTCGATGATATTCGGGTCCCTGAGTCCGGAATGCACAATTTCTGCTTTGTAGCGGCAGTGCATTTTGATAAAAGATGGTTCTGCAACATCGTCAATCTTGAAATCTGTTTTTGCAAAGCGCTCATCAGCTTTGATGGCAGCCATATAGGCTTCACAGGCTGCTACGGTTCCGGATACGGTTCCGTTCAAACCCTCATCGGCTACGATGATCCGGCCTACCAGGCCCAGTGATTTACAGAATTTAAGGTGATCGTCGGCAAACTGTGCTGCCTCTGCTATAGGACTATAGCAATAATAAAGTAAGGTCTGAAATTTTGTCATAATTCATTGATACCGATGCAAACGGCGTTTAATGCTTTTGCAAAGGTATAAAAATATTGTGTTTTTGGTAAATAGCTGACGTCGTATTGCTGGTCTTGTAAACTTTTATTATTTTAGCAATAAGTAATTAATTTATATTTAATAGTTCCAATCGACTCATGACCACAGAACAAAATTATAAACTGATGAAAAGCGCCAATTTAACCCTATTCCGGTGGACATAAACGCGTATTTGAAAAGCGGTGTACTGGAAGCTTATATTTCCGGTACTGCAACAGCAGCTGAAACAGAGGAATTGTTGCTGCTGAAGTCCAAGCACCCACAAATTGATTATGCTTTATACAGATTGGAGATTGACCTGGAGAACCTGGCGCAATACATGTCTATTGCACCACCGCCGGTGGTATGGGTAAAAATTGATGCTGAATTAAGGGAGCTAATTAAAACCACCGAGTCTCCTGTCCCTTTAAAGATACATTCGAAACGTATAGGAGAGGAACCAGCTGGACCTTTCAGGGGCGGCCAGTTCATTGAAGTCCAGGGCGCATCCAGTCACATGCGGATCCATAAAATATGGCGTTGGGTATTGTTTGTCATCTTTATATTGGGGAAAATATTTTTAGGCTTTGCCATTTACTTTTACTTTGAAAGCAGGGAAGCAAAAAAAGAGCTTGAAAAGCTGCAGAAAGCAATCGAAAAACAGCAAGGCCGGTAATCATCCTGCAACTTTTGTAACAAATACAATGGCTGACGGTTAAAATTAACCCTTCAGGGGGGAATTTCTATAAGCCAGGTTTCCTGAGCAATAATTTGTGTCGGATAATTGTTAAGTTTGCCTCCTTTACTTACAATTGCATTTAAGTATACTAACTAATTTTAAACATAAAATGACTAAAATTTCAATGAAACCATTGTGGTTAACCGCCACGCTTTTGTTGGGTTCTACAATTGGCTTTGCACAGGATAACCTGGTTAATTCATTAAAAAATAACCAGAGTGCAAACAGTGCAGGAAGCTTTACTTTTACACCAGTGATCAGCACTGAAGCTACTTCTGTTAAAAACCAGAAATCATCAGGTACCTGCTGGAGCTATAGCACGAATTCTTTTCTGGAGTCGGAAATGATCCGTATGGGTAAAAAACCTGTAGACCTGGCCGATCTGTTTACTGCACGTAATGCCTACGTGGAAAAAGGGATCAACTATGTACGTATGCATGGTGCTTTAACTTTGGGTGATGGAGGTGCGTGCCATGATGTAATTAACATGTTTGCGAAATATGGTGCATTACCTCAGGAAGCTTATAGCGGGAATGATTATGGGAGTCCGGGATCATCTGACAGGATGAACAAACTGACAGAAGCCATCCTTAAAAAAGCGGTGAGTGGTAAGTTCGATCCGAGCTGGAAAGCAAAGTATATCGCTACCATCGATTCCTGTATGGGTGCTATACCTGAAAAATTTACCTATGAGGGTAAAGAATATACACCTAAGACTTTCGCTAAGGAAGTGGTAGGTATCAATCCTGCTGACTATGTGGAGCTTTCTTCCTTCAATACCAGCCCTTACTATGAGAAGGCTGTTTTAATGGTGCCTGATAACTGGTCATACGATCAGGTGTACAATGTACAAATGGACGATATCATCACCATCATAGACAATGCCGTTAAAAAAGGGTTTACTGTTGCCTGGGCTACTGATGTGAGCGAAAAAGGTTTCAGTTGGAAAAATGGTGTGGCTTATGTTCCTGAAAAAGATTTTGACAGCATGTCTGCCGACGAGAAGAAAGCCATGTTCAATGGTCCTAAGGGGGAAAAAGAAATTACTGTGGCCATGCGTCAGGCCGCTTTTGACGATTACGAAACTACAGATGATCATGGCATGCAGATCACGGGGATTGCAAAAGACCAGAACGGTAAAGAGTATTATATCGTTAAAAACTCATGGGGTGCCAGCAACGATTACAAAGGTTATTTATATGTAACCAAAAATTTTGTGAAGTATAAAACTACTGCATTCTTATTGCATAAAAACGGAATCCCGTCTGACCTACGTAAGAAAATGAGCATTAAATAAGCAGGAATTGCTGCAATAAAAAAGGGGAAATGATTTTTCATTTCCCCTTTTTTATTGTTCTTTTTTAGAACCCGTAAGACATCCGGAAACCATGCTGAACCCTGGTTTTTCCGTCGTAAGCGAAGCCGTAGGCCACCCTGAATATGAGGCGCTGCAGGCCAAAATAGAACTCCGTATAATTTCTTTTTACCGGCTGGCTCAGGTAGCTTATACCCACAACTTCTTCTAGTTTTAACTTGCGCAGTAAAGGCACTTTATTGGTGAGCAGTCCGGAAAAATTGTGTTCAAAATGCCCTTCCAGGTATTCGCGGTCGGTACTGAACAGGTAGAAATCCAGGAACAGGAATTTACGCAGGTTGGGAACTGAAAACAAAGAGTTATTGCCCCGGAAATGTCTTGCATCAGGATAGAAGACCTGATTGTGGTTCAGGAATTTTCCGGCTCCGATTATAAAAGACGAATAGCCCCACAAGCCGGAACTCATTCTGTTTTGCGAGATTTCCAGTGCTATCAGGTCGTAATCCACATCGCTATTGAACACTTCATTAATGCCTTTCCGGTAAGAAAGATCAATAGTTGGGTATTTAGAGGCTTGATAAAATTTGCCGTCGGGCCTTGTAATGTAGCTTTGGCCTATGGTGTAATTTAAGGAAGCCATAACCGTTAAGGCTTTATAGGTAGGAAACAGCGGTGTTTCCGTTTCCGGTGTAAAAGGGTTATTGGAACTGAACTGCTCGCCTTTCAGGTCTTTGATCTTAAAATGGGTGGTGTTCACCAGCTGGGTATTGCGCGAATAATCTACAGACAGGTTGGCCAGCAGTCCATTGCTCAGTTCCCGGCTTGTACCCGCATTGATAAATTCCTTTTTGTAGAACTTGGAAAAATTGGTCTCAAAAAACAGGGAGTTGATGGAGTTGCCCAGCAGGCTCATGGAACCGAAATTGTTAAGGTCGTAGATGCCCGAGCCCCCACTGATACTGATGTTGGCACGTTTTACCGGATTGTAATAATAGTTGGCCGTTAAGCTTCCGGTTAGTGTTTTATTGGAAAAGCCGTATCTCGCTTCCGGGCGGATGCTGTAATAGCGGCTGTTTTCCAGGTCTTTTTTATAGGTCACCCCATATTTGAGGGCAAGACCTTCAACGGTATTGTAAAGAATAGAGCGGTACAGCGGGTCGAAGCTGTAATGCTTGCCGGCATAACGGTTATTGATGGTATAGCCGGTTGCGGCAAGTTTTACAATGCCGAATTTGTTGTTCTCCCGTTCCATTGAATCCAGGTAACGTTTAGAAGTTTTTAAAGCAGCGATGCTGTCCTTTCTGATGTAATCACGACTTTCTTCTTTAGTTAACGGGATAGGCCTGTTGTTGAGCCAGAACAACGAATCTTTTTTGTTGACCGCTTTGCTGATCTTTAAGATTTCACCGTTAAAGTAATTTTTGGGGAAATTGGGTTGGATGTTGTAGTTGCTGTATACCCCAACATAATAGCCCTCAAACTTAAAGCCCAGCACATTTCCGTTAAACTGGAAATTGATATTGGAGGGCATGTATGTGTTTTCTACCTTGAGGAATTGCTGCTTGATATGGAGCGTGTCTAGCAGGTTAATGCCCGTATTTTTGCTGAGGTATACCTCGGCATTGACCAGGTGCCAGCTGTCGTCGGCAATATAGATCACCCCCCGGAATACCGGATCGTGTTCCCTGCGGGGGATGATCTGGATTTTATTTACAGTAATTCCATTTTCTGTACTTACACCCAGTAATTTATACCGGTAGTACAAGAAGGCATTGTCTGAAATCGGCGATACAAACCCACGTGTGCTCAGTTTGTCTTCAAGGAGAATGTTTTCATAAAAATTAATGATCAGATCGGACGCCTTATTAAAACTGAATGCGTTGTTGCGGCCAGAGGTTTTAGAAGAAATCATCTCTTCGTGGATTTTGTCGGGCCGCTGAAATGCAAATGTGGAGGTGGATTCCGACAGGTAGATGATCCCTTTGCGGTTGGTGTCCAGATCGAGCATTTTCTGAATGTCGCGGCCAAATATTTTTTTTGGTGCCCCAACAAGCTTCTGTACGCCTTTGATATAGACATTAGTGGTATAGGCGTTGACCTCAGTTAAGTGTGCCTTTCTTTGTTTTATGGTTTGCCGGATAATGGCATAAGCAGGGTCTTCTGCATTTGCGTTGATGGTAACGCCTGAAAGGGTATAGGTTTCCGGACTGAGGACGATATGCTCAGCGGCATCTTCAGCAATGCTGATATTCCTTTCTACGGCCTTGTAACCAATGGCTTTGTAAACAATGGTGAAAGTCCCTGCCTCAATAGCGAGCCGATAAAATCCGTCGATGTTTGCAGAAGTGCCTTTTGTGGTGTTCTTAATATAGACAGAGGCAAAGGATACAGGTTGCCCATCTGTGTCTTTTATCGTTCCACTGAGTTTAAATTGCTGTGCCAGTGCTGTAGTAAAGGTAATTACAAGCAGTATTAGCGTTAAAAATGGTTTCTTCATGCAGTGGATAGACCTTAAATGATGTGATTAGTTACAGGTAAATATAGTTATTCTGCTAAAGTTTGCCAGGCCAAGCTAATTTAGGTTACCACCCGAAAGCTGGAATTGCATAACTTTGACCTCAATAAACAATAGCATTATGTATAAAACATTACAACCAGTTCTTCAACAAGAACTAGACCAGATAGAGAAAGATGGCCTTTACAAGCGTGAGCGCATTATTGTAACCCCACAGGGCGCGGATATAAAAGTAAATACAGGACAGGAAGTGATTAATTTCTGTGCAAACAATTACCTGGGCCTTTCGTCTGATCCCCGTGTAACTGAAGCAGCCAAAAAGGCTATTGACAAATATGGCTATGGCATGTCCTCTGTACGCTTTATTTGCGGTACCCAGGATATTCATAAAGAGCTGGAAGAAAAGATCTCCAAGTTTTTAGGCACGGAAGATACCATCTTATATGCGGCTGCTTTTGATGCCAATGGGGGTGTTTTTGAGCCTTTGTTTAATGATCAGGACGCCATCATTTCTGATGAATTGAATCATGCATCCATTATTGATGGTGTCCGTTTGTGTAAAGCGAAACGGTTCAGGTATAAAAATGCAGATATGGAAGATCTGGAGCAGCAGCTGATTGCTGCAAAGGATTCCAGACACCGCATTATTGTAACCGACGGGGCTTTTTCTATGGATGGTGTTGTAGCACCGCTGGATAAGATCTGTGATCTGGCGGACAAATATGAGGCCCTGGTGATGATCGATGAGTCACACTGTACGGGATTTATTGGCAAAACCGGACGGGGAACGCATGAGCATTTTAATGTAATGGACAGGATTGACATCATTACGGGTACCTTGGGTAAGGCTTTAGGTGGTGCTTCCGGAGGTTTTACATCAGGTAAGAAAGAAATTATTGACATGCTGCGCCAGCGTTCGCGCCCATACCTGTTCTCCAATACATTGGCCCCGGCTATTGCAGGTGCTTCTGTAGCTGTACTGGACATGCTGAGTGAAACCACCAATTTAAGGGATAAGCTGGAAAACAACACCCGTTACTTTCGCGAAAAAATGACTGAGGCGGGGTTTGACATCAAACCGGGTGTACATCCGATAGTGCCTGTTATGCTTTATGATGCCAAGCTGGCGCAGGAGTTTGCTGCCAAAATGCTGGAAGAAGGGATCTATGTGATCGGATTTTACTACCCTGTTGTAGGGCAGGGCAAAGCGAGGATCCGTGTGCAGTTGTCGGCCGCCCATGACCAGCATCATTTAGATAAGGCAATTGCAGCGTTTACCAAGGTAGGGAAGGCATTGGGAGTAATATAAATTAGCCGTATATTTGACCCCATGTTACAAGATAAGATAACACAATATTCCGCAGAAATCAATGCGTTTTCGACAAGCAATGCCGATGAGTTAGAGCAGTTCCGTATTAAATTCCTTGGAACGAAAGGGATCATTAAGGATATATTTGATGAATTTAAAGCCGTTTCGCCAGAGGAGAAAAGAACGCTGGGCAAAGTTTTAAATGAATTTAAGCAGCTCGCAGAAGGTAAATATCAGGAATTGAAAGAGCAGACTGCGGTTGCCGATACTGCAAAGGGACCTGATATGGACCTTACATTGCCGGGTGAGGGTTTTGAAGTGGGTTCGCGTCACCCTTTGGCGCTGGTAAGAAGGGAGATCATAGAGATCTTCAATAAGCTGGGCTTTGTGGTTGCCGAAGGACCTGAAATTGAAGATGACTGGCATAACTTCTCTGCATTGAACTTTCCGGAGGAACATCCGGCGCGGGATATGCAGGACACCTTTTTCATTAAAAAAGCAACTGAGAAAGACGAAAGCGGTGATATTGCTTTACGTACGCATACCTCTTCTGTTCAGGTGCGGATGATGGAGGCTGGCAAACCGCCGTTCAGGGCCATTATGCCGGGGCGTGTATATCGTAATGAAGCGATATCTGCAAGGGCGCATTGCTTTTTTCATCAGGTAGAAGGCTTGTATGTGGATGAAAACGTGTCTTTTGCTGATCTGAAACAAACTTTATTCTATTTTGTTCAGGAGCTTTATGGCGAAGGCACAAAAGTAAGGTTCCGTCCGTCTTATTTCCCTTTTACCGAGCCATCGGCAGAAATGGATATTTCCTGCACCATTTGTAAGGGGGCAGGCTGCCAGATGTGTAAGTACAGTGGATGGGTAGAGATATTGGGCTGCGGTATGGTAGATCCTAATGTTTTGGAAAACTGTGGTATCGACAGTAAACAATACAGCGGTTTTGCTTTTGGAATGGGTATAGAGCGTATTGCCAATTTAAAATTTGAAATAAAGGACCTGCGTTTGTTCTCTGAGAACGATGTGAGGTTCCTGAAACAATATAAAACTTCATTGATCTGATGAAAGGGATCGTGCCGGGCATATTGTTGGTTTTGCTGTTGGCGGGCTGCGGTAAGGAAAACCTGGTAATTCCCAATGTGCCTGTCAATTTTAGTGTCCAGCTTACCGACCCCAGGATGATCAGGCTGAGCAGTCCGGGTGGTGCGGTAGCATTTGACAACTACGGTGTGGCCGGAATCGTGATTTATCGTACCACAAGCGGTAATTATGTAGCTTACGATCGCTGCAGTACGGTGAACCCTGAAAAAAGATGTGCGGTAGAACTGGACGATCCGAGTTTTACCGTAACAGACAAATGTTCAGGCGCAAAGTACCTGCTGGAAGATGGCAGTCCGGCTAAAGCGCCGGCAGAATTATCGCTCAAAAAGTACAATACCTCTGTATCGGGAGGAAACACATTACGCGTAACCAATTGATGGAACCAGAAAAAATAAAAGAAAGTATAGTAAAGGCGGCCAAAGAGTTGTTCAGGAAGTACGGTTATCATAAAACTAGTGTGAATGAGATAGCCAGGAAAGCGCGTATTGCCAAGGCTACCATATACAAGTATTTTGAGAGCAAGGAGCAGATACTGGATGCCATTTTAATGGATTATCTGGATTTGAACCTTCATGAGATACTCAAGAACAAAGCCCAGTTCTCTAATGAGGAAGAACACCTTAAAGCCCTGGTAATGAAAACCTGCAGGCTTACCTATACAGTTTGCAATGAGTTTATTGGCTGGGACTTTGTAAGGGAAAACGCCAACTCCCAGGAGTTTTTAAAACACCTGTCCGATCAGCTGGAATCCTTATTGCTTTCTGCCTACCTGGAACTGGATCATTTTAAAAACCATCCTTCCCGCAGGGAAGGGCTGGCCTTTTTGTTGAAGGCCAGTAAAAACATCGTATTCTCTTTTGCCTTTACTTCGGTAAGCGACTCGGATGTCCGCAAAAACTTCGTCAGCTTCCAAAAGGAACTGCTGCCCTTTCTGGTAAAAGCGGCATTGTAATCGTTACGGCCCTGCATGCGGCCAGTATCAGATTTCTTTACAATATCTTAACGCATACCGATTGGGTATTTGGTATAAAACAGCTTATATTTGCTTTGTTAGCAAGATGTAACACCATGAGTAAAGAAGTTTTAGAGATTTCTGTATTGGTAGATGAGAAATTCGATGTGAAGTTTGATCTTGCTGGAGGTTTTTGGGGTTTTCTGTTCAGAATCTTTGGCAAATAACAATTGACATTCCATTTTCTTTTCCCGGAAAGGCCTTTGCCTGCCTGACGGAGATCTTATGTCTGAAAAAAAACTTACTTTTGCGCCATAATGAGTAGAAATAGAAAAGCCGGAGTGGTAACGATCATTCCTGATTTAAGCATTATTGACATTGCCGAAGAAGGTAAAGGTGTAGGTAGGGCCGATGAACTGGTAGTTTTTGTGGAAAAGGCAGTACCAGGCGACATTGCGGATGTCAGGATAGTGCGAAAAAAGAAGAACTTTGCCGAAGCGGTTATAGATAACCTGCAAAAAAAATCTGATTTAAGGACTGATCCTTTTTGTCCGCATTTTGGTACCTGCGGAGGCTGTAAGTGGCAGCATATGGAATACGATGCCCAGCTGAAATTTAAACATAAAAATGTGGAAGCCGCCTTGCAGCGTCTGGCAAAAATAGATACTACCGGAATGGAGCCTATTCTGGGTTCTGCCGAAAATAAATATTACAGGAACAAACTGGAATATACTTTCTCTAATAAACGCTGGCTGGATAAGAGCGATATGGCAGAGCGTCCTGACGGGCTGGCGCCTGAAAGTCCCCAACCTGATCTGGAAATGAATGCCCTGGGTTTTCATGTGCCTTTGCGTTTTGATAAGATCCTGGATATACAACATTGTTATTTGCAGGCCGAGCCATCCAATAGCATCAGGAACCAGGTTAGGGAATATGCACTAAAGGAAGGTCTTTCATTCTATGATTTACGCAACCACGAGGGAAACCTGCGTAACCTGATCATCCGTACTTCATCGACTGGTGAAGTGATGGTGGTTGTGGTTTTTGCCTATGCTGAGCAGGAAAAGATCGATGGGCTGATGGAGTATCTGAAGCTCAGCTTTTCGCAGATCAGCTCGTTATTGTACATTATTAATCAGAAAAAGAACGATACCATTTTTGATCAGGAGGTAGTTACCTATGCAGGGCGTGACTACATTTTTGAGGAAATGGACGGACTGAAGTTTAAAATCGGTGCGAAATCTTTCTACCAGACCAATTCTGGACAGGCACATGAACTGTATAAAATTACCCGAGAATTTGCTGGCTTTACCGGTGATGAACTGGTTTATGACCTGTATACCGGTGCAGGCACCATAGCGAACTTTGTGGCAGGAAGTGTAAAACAGGTAGTAGGCATCGAATATGTGCCTACAGCCATTGAAGATGCTAAATTCAATTCTGAGCTGAACGGCATCAACAATACGATCTTTTATGCCGGGGATATGAAGGACATCCTGACAAGGGAATTTATAGCCGCACATGGTAAGCCGGATGTGGTGATCACAGACCCGCCAAGGGCAGGAATGCATGCTGATGTAGTGGAGCGGCTACTGGAAATGGAAGCAGAAAAGATCGTTTATGTGAGCTGTAATGCGGCTACACAGGCGCGCGATCTGGCCCTGCTGAAAGAAAAATATGAAGTGGTAAGGATTAAACCGGTAGACATGTTTCCGCATACCCAACATGTAGAAAATGTAGTATTGCTAAAGTTGAATAGTGTGAATTAATTATAAGTACTGAAATGGATATTGAAGAATTGATGCCACAACAGCCTGAAGAGGATAAGTCCGCACTAAAAAAGAGCCCGCTCATCAGTCTGGAAAAAGACCTGGGACTCTATGCCGATTCAATCAAAGAGGTGGCCGTTGAAATTATGGTGGAAGGCATTTCTGCCAATCCGATCTTTGTGGCGCACCAGCACACGGTAAGTATAGGTGAAATGATTTTAGACCGAAGTGAGTTGAATACCGAATGGACCATACAGGCTTCCACGCTGGAAGAGTTTATAGAGAAAGGCATTATCAATCCAGAAAAAAAAGCCTTGTTTTTGAAGAGTTACAAACGGCCGGAGGATTATATGTGCG
Organism: Pedobacter africanus; assembly: GCF_900176535.1. Lineage (NCBI taxonomy): Bacteria > Pseudomonadati > Bacteroidota > Sphingobacteriia > Sphingobacteriales > Sphingobacteriaceae > Pedobacter > Pedobacter africanus. Next base: position 3,420,262 of record NZ_FWXT01000001.1, read on the forward strand.
TATTTGTAATTGTACCGGAAGGAGCCAATTTTATCTATTACCCCTATAAGGCCAAACAGTAATAACTGCTCCTAAAAAAGAAATCCCTATCCGGGCAAACTTGGATAAGGATTACTAAAAAACTATTGATTAGACGCTGCTGAGTCCGAAAGGTTTCAAGATTCGGAAAATATTTTTTATTATTTGAATATGAACCTTAAAATCGTTCTTTTTGCAGTATAAAACAAGGTGTAAAAATGGCAGGATCTCAATTACTTATTCTGGATAAAAAGCAGATACAGCAAAAAATAAACAGGATTGCTTACCAGATACTGGAAGATAACCTTTCTGAAAAGGAAGTGGTACTGGCAGGGATATGGGACAGGGGATATAAACTGGCTGTGCGCCTGAAAAAGGTATTGTCCAAGATATCTGAGCTAAAGGTCACCATGCTTAAAATTGAGCTGGACAGGCAAAACAGTAAACTGGTTGCCAATACAGACCTGGACGAAACGCACTGGAGAAATAAAGTTATCATTCTGGTAGATGATGTGCTGAACAGCGGCAAGACACTTGCCTATGGCCTGGGCGTTTTCCTGAATACCCCACATAAAAAGATCAGAACAGTGGTATTGGTAGATAGGAGTCATAAAATCTTTCCGATTGCTACAGACTATGTTGGTTTGGAGCTGGCAACAGTGCTAAAAGAGCATGTGGATGTGGTAATGGACGTGGAAGGTGAGGAAGACCGGGTTTATTTAAGCTAATGGTTTGCATTTAAAGCAAAATTTTCTCATTTTAGAGGGATGCACAAGTCCCATAAAAACAGTTTTGTTTTTGGCTTCTTTTCCTGGTATATCAGGTATATCATAAAAAGGGACTTTTCTGCTTATACTTTTAACAACTTTAAGATCAACAAAAATGAAGCTGTATTGCTGCTGGCTAATCATTTCAGCTGGTGGGACGGCTTTTTAATGTTTCAGTTGAACAGGTTACTCTTTAAAAAGGAATTTCATGTACTGGTGACCGAAGAAGATTATAAAAAGCATTGGTTCCTGAAATATGTCGGTGCTTTTGCCGCCGAGGGCAAAGGCAAGGATGTAGTGGAAACGCTGTTGTACGCGGGAGAATTGCTGAATGATCCGGATCGCCTGGTATTGGTGTTCCCACAGGGTAAACTGTATTCCGTTTACCAGAGCAATATCGCTTTTGAGAAGGGGGTGATGCAGCTTGTAAATGCCTCGAAGAAAAAGTTTCAGATTATTTTTGCGGCTAACCTGGTCGACTTTTCTGCCAGAAAACCTATAGTGCAGACCTGCCTGAACAGCTGGGAAGCAGAAGAATACATGAGCCTTCAGTTGCTCAAAAGTGAGTACAATAAACATTATACCGAAGCCATAAAAGCCCAAAATAAGGTTGCGGTATGATGGTATTTATCTACGCCGTGCTGATTTTCCTCGTGCTGAGGTTTTCCGTTACTTTATTTAATTTTCTATCTAACCCAAAGCTGGGCTATTATGGAAAGCATTTTACCGATAAAGTTTCCATTATCATTGTAGCGGATCACTCGGGCGCTAATGTGCAGGGGCTGCTGGACTCCATAGAACAGCAGGATTACATACATATTGAGGTATTGGTTCAGGGTCATGAAAGTGAAACTGAACTGGCCGCCAGGGCTAGCGGCAGGTACCTGCTGTTTCTGGACGCGGCTACAACCATCCATCGTGGTCTGATTAACAGTTTGGTGTATAGGACAAAGGTCTTTAACCTGGCTGTGCTGGGCGTGCTTCCTACCCTTAAGCCTTCCAATGTTTTGGAATACTGTATTTATCCCTTGAATTATTTTGTGTTATTAAACCTGTTGCCCCTAAGGCTCGTCAGATTGAGTGACCTCCCGGCGTTTGCTGCAGGAAGCAGTGACTGCCTTTTTTTTGATGCCTCCGTTTATAAGGGATATAACTGGCACAGACAGTTTGGGAAACCTGGCTGGACAGGTACAGACATGATAAAGCTGGTGAAACAGCAACAACTGAAAGCTGAGGTATTGCTGGGGAATAGGTTCGTTTACAGTAATCCGGGTGTAAAAGATTTGGAAGGCCTGGCCGCGCGTCTGCTGGCAAACTTTGGAAGCAACATTTTTGTGGCGCTGATTTACCTGTCATTGGTAATTGCAGGGCCATTGTTTGTACTGTTCAATTTTGATCTTGCTCTTGCCGCGCTGCCGATAGGACTAATCTTTTTGTCGAGAATTATGATTGCCTTCCTAACTGCCCAGAAACCATTTTTTAATGTGCTGCTGCACCCAATTCAAATGCTTTTGCTGTTTGTATTGCTGTTAAAAGGAATCTGGATGCGCATGTTGGGCTCAATTAAAACGAAGAAATAGGAATATCAAACAGTTTTTGCGTAATTTTGTTGCAGCTCAAAAAGGATGTCAAATGAAATACGATTTAGCTGTAACTATAGATAAGGCCTCGGGCTTTTGCTTTGGGGTTGTTTATGCAATAGATATGGCAGAAGATATACTGGACCATGAGGATCACCTGTATTGCCTGGGGGATATCGTACACAACGATGAAGAGGTCAAACGGTTGACCGATAAAGGGCTGCGCATTATAGACCATGAGCAACTCAAAGAATTGCATAAAGAGAAGGTGCTGATCCGTGCGCATGGTGAAGCCCCCTCCACTTATCAGCTGGCGCTCGAAAACGAACTCACCCTGATCGATGCTTCCTGCCCGGTTGTGCTGAAATTGCAAAACAGGATCAAGAACTCTCATGATGAAAAGGAACAGATCCTGATATTTGGAAAACACGGTCATGCTGAGGTGATTGGTTTGCAGGGGCAAACTGATGGAAAAGCCATAGTTTTTCAGGATATCGCTGAGTTGGACAATGTAGAACTGCCTTCCGGTTTTACCCTTTACAGCCAGACTACTAAAAGTACAGATAAATTTTACAGCATCAAGGATGAACTGATCAGCAGGGGATATGAAGTAAAGGCAAACGATACCATTTGCAGGCAGGTATCTAACCGTTACAGCGATCTGGAGAAGTTTGTGGCCAATTACGATAAGATCTTGTTTGTTTCGGGAAAAAAATCGTCAAATGGCAAGGTGCTGTATGATGTTTGCAAAAAATTCAACGATCAGTCCTATTTCATTTCCAACGTTGATGAAATTGACATGAACTGGTTTGCACCTAACGATAAAGTTGGGATTTGCGGGGCAACATCTACACCTATGTGGCTGATGGAGGAGGTTAAGGCCTATCTGCTTCATCATTAAAAAGTAATTATTCCTTTTCTGATCAACGAGAGAACCTATTAATGGATGTATTAGTTAATTTTGCTGGATAATTATGGGAAAAAAGGGTGTACTGCTAGTGAATTTAGGAACTCCGGACAGTCCGGAAGTTAGTGATGTACGAAAATATCTTGATCAGTTTTTGATGGATGAACGGGTAATAGATATAAATATCGTTAACCGGACCTTATTGGTTAAAGGTATTATTGTTCCCTTTCGCAGTCCGAAAACTTCTAAATTATACAAAGAAATCTGGGATGAAAACGGTTCGCCGCTGTTGTATTTCAGCAAAATCCAGGCCGCCATGGTTCAGGAGCAGTTGGGAGAGAATTATCACGTTGAACTTGCCATGCGCTACCAGAACCCCTCCATTTCATCGGCATTAGCTAAAATGAAAACGGCTTTGGTGGAAAGCATCAGGGTGATTCCATTGTTCCCACAGTACGCGTCAGCCAGTACAGGTTCTGTGATTCAGCTGGTAATGGAGATCGTTAGCAAATGGGCAACCATTCCTCCTGTGACCTTTGTAAACTCTTTTCACAACAATGAGCTGATGATCGAAACCTTTGCAGAAAATGCAAGGAAATATCAGCCGGAAACCTTTGATCATATCCTGTTTAGTTTTCACGGATTGCCCGAACGTCAATTGCTGAAATGCGATCATACGGGTAGTTATTGTCTGAAAAAGAAGGACTGTTGCGATACACTTAACGATACCAATAAATTCTGCTATTCCGCACAGGGGCATGATACTGCAAGATTGATTGCAGCTAAGTTGAATATTGCCAGGGAAGATTATACGGTTTGTTTTCAGTCGCGCCTGGGCAAGGAGCCCTGGGTTCAGCCTTATACTACCGATGTTTTAAAGAAGCTGGCTGCAGAAGGAAAGAAGCGGCTCCTGGTATTTAGTCCGGCTTTTGTCGCCGACTGTCTGGAGACCATTTATGAGATTACTGTAGAGTATCAAGAAGAGTTTAAGGCGCTCGGTGGGGAGCATGTTCAATTGGTGGAAAGCCTGAATGATGATCCTAAATTTATTGAAGCCCTGGTAGAGATGGCTAAGGCTTAAAATACCCCGATAAAAAATTCACGATCTGATCGGTAGCGCCGGTTTTTGCATTCACATAATCTTTAGCAATAAGGCCTGCCTCTTTATTTTTGCCGAGCTCATTAAAGGCTGTCGACAGTTCATCCCAGTTGCTGATGCTTTTTGCAGCACCAAGTGCAATCAGGTCTTTTGCTTCCTGGAACTTATCGTACCGCGGGCCAAATATAACCGGAATGCCAAATGCTGCTGCTTCGAGTGTGTTGTGGATGCCCGCCCCGAACCCGCCGCCGATATAAGCAATTTTCCCATAAGCATAGAGCGCAGACAATAAACCTATATTATCGATAATGAGCACCTGTTGATTACCAACAGCAGCATTAGTTGTTTTTTGCAGTGCAGAATATTTTACCGCTTCAGGAAATAGCTTTTCTATTTCGTTGATGTGGGTTTCGCCAATTTCATGAGGTGCAACGATAAATTTCCAATCGGGATGTGCTTTACATAGCTTTGCAATGAGCTGCTCATCCGGAGGCCAGGTACTTCCCGCAACCAAAACAGGTTGTGTTCCACAAAACGATTGAACGAGATCTAGTTTTTTTGCAGAACGGGCATGCGCTGCCACGCGATCAAACCTGGTGTCTCCGCTTAGGGTGGCATTTTGAATGCCTATGGTTTTGAGCAAGGTCATACTTTCCTGATTTTGTAAAAAGAAGTGGTTTACGAAGGTCAGCATCTTTCGATGAAAGCCACCATAAGGCTTAAAAAAGACCTGGCCCGGACGGAAGATGCCGGAGATGATCAGCAGTGGGATATTGTTTTTATTTAATTCGCTGAAGTAATAGTACCAGTATTCGTATTTGGTAAAAATGGCCAGTTCGGGGTTAATGGCCGCAATTAATTTCTTTGCATTGGAAGCGGTATCCAGAGGCAGGTAAAAGATGCCGTCGGCAAGTGCATAGTTTTTTCTGATCTCATAGCCTGAGGGCGAGAAAAAAGTGATGACAATCTTCTTTTCAGGATACTGTTCCTTTATTTTTTCCAGAACAGAGCGGCCCTGTTCAAATTCGCCCAGTGAAGCGAAATGAAACCAGATGTGTTTTTGCCTATTGTCTATTTTTTGCGCTATCCGGGCAAAAATATTTCGCCTGCCTTGGATAAAAAGTGATGCTTTGGTGTTAAAAGTAGAAAAGATCCTGATTAATAGTGCATAAAGTTGGATACCGATGTTATAAAGCCAAAGCATTTTGTATGTTTATTTATTATCTTAGCCGAAGATACTTTAATATAACTAAAACAGGATAATATATGAGTTTATCGTGCTGTAGCAGGGGGCAAAAATAAGGTTTCTGCCGCATGATTCACTCCTCACTTTTAAAACAAAAAATAGAAAATGAAAATAGCCGTTATAGGAACCGGGTACGTAGGTTTAGTTACAGGTACCTGTTTATCTGAAACAGGGAACAATGTGATCTGTGTAGACATCAATGAGACCAAAGTGCAGCAAATGCAGGCTGGTGTGGTGCCGATCTATGAACCCGGACTGGATGTATTATTCCACAGGAACATTGCCCAGGGACGGCTTACTTTTACCACCGACCTTGCCCATGCAGTTAAAGAAGCTCAGATCATCTTTATGGCGCTGCCTACGCCTCCGGGAGGAGATGGTGCTGCCGATCTTTCTTACATTCTGGGAGCGGCAAAAGACATTTCCAAACTGGTAACCAGTTATAAAGTTATTGTCAATAAATCTACCGTTCCGGTAGGTACGGCCGATAAGGTGCAGGCTGTTTTTGCCGCCCATACGGATGTGGAAATTGATGTGGTATCTAACCCTGAGTTCTTGCGTGAAGGTGTTGCTGTAGAGGATTTCATGAAGCCTGACCGGGTGGTTATCGGTACCAGGAGTGAAAGGGCACAAAAGCTGATGAATGAACTGTACGGACCTTATGTAAGACAGGGGAACCCGATTCTGTTTATGGACGAGCGTTCATCGGAGCTGACAAAATATGCCGCCAATTCTTTCCTGGCCACCAAGATCACTTTTATGAACGAAGTGGCCAATCTTTGCGAGATCGTGGATGCAGACGTTGACGCTGTACGTAAAGGTATCGGCTCGGATGCCAGGATTGGCAAACGTTTCCTGTTCCCTGGAATAGGATACGGTGGAAGCTGTTTTCCTAAAGATGTGCAGGCCCTGGCCAAATCTGCTGATGAACACAATTATGATTTCCAGATTTTAAGGTCTGTGATGCAGGTGAATGAAAAGCAAAAAACCATTATTGTTGACAAACTGCTTAAATATTACAAAGGTGATTTAAAGGGTAAACACTTTGCGTTATGGGGCTTGGCCTTTAAACCTGAAACAGATGATATCCGTGAGGCACCGGCATTGTATATCATTGACGAACTGGTGAGACAGGGAGCTACTGTTACTGCTTTTGATCCTGAAGGTATGGCCAATGTAAAAGGTCTTATCGGGGATAAAATAAAATATGCGGAGAACCAGTACGAAGCATTGATTGGTGCGGATGCCTTGCTGATTGCTACAGAATGGTCTGTTTTCAGGAACCCTGATTTTGAGAAAATGGAAGAGAGCCTGAGCAATAAGGTGATTTTTGACGGCCGTAATTTATATGACTTGCAAAAAATGATTGACCTGGGATATTATTATAATAGTGTTGGCCGTAAGCTTATATATAACTAATGAAAAGAAAAAGAGTTTTAATTACCGGGGCAGCGGGTTTTCTGGGATCACATTTGTGTGACAGGTTTATCAAAGAAGGTTATCATGTAATTGGAATGGACAATCTGATTACAGGAGATATGCAGAATATCCAGCATTTGTTCGGACTGGAGAATTTTGAATTCGCCCATCACGATGTTTCTAAATATGTATATGTTGCAGGCGAACTGGATTATATTCTTCATTTTGCATCACCAGCAAGTCCGATTGACTATTTAAAAATTCCTATACAAACCCTTAAAGTGGGGTCTTTGGGCACACACAATCTGCTTGGGCTTGCAAAAAATAAAAATGCTAGGATGTTGATTGCTTCTACATCTGAAGTATATGGTGATCCGAGTGTAAACCCGCAACCTGAAGAATACTGGGGCAATGTTAACCCTGTTGGGCCTAGAGGTGTCTACGATGAAGCGAAACGTTTTCAGGAGGCAATGACCATGGCCTATCATACTTTTCATGGTTTGGAAACCCGTATTGTAAGGATATTTAATACCTACGGACCAAGGATGCGCCTGAATGACGGCCGGGTGTTGCCTGCTTTTATTGGCCAGGCTTTACGTGGGGAAGATCTAACTGTATTTGGTGATGGTTCACAGACCCGCTCATTCTGCTATGTGGATGACCTGATAGAAGGAATTTACCGTTTGCTACTGAGCGATTATGCCCTGCCGGTTAATATTGGGAACCCTGACGAGATCACCATTAAACAATTTGGCGAGGAGATCATCAAATTAACAGGCACGAGTCAGAAACTGGTGTTGAAAGATTTGCCGGTTGATGATCCTAAGCAACGCAGGCCGGACATTACCAAGGCCAGATCCATATTGGGCTGGGAACCCAAAGTAAGTAGGGCCGAAGGCTTAAAAATTACCTATGAATATTTTAAATCGTTACCACAGGAGGCTTTGACAAATAAGGAACATAAAGATTTTACAGGATATAACCGTTAATAAGAGCATGTCAAAAATATTAGTAACCGGCGGAACCGGGTTTATTGGTTCACATACAGTAGTTGAATTGTACAATGCGGGCTATGAAGTGGTCATCGTTGATGATTTCTCTAATTCCAATCCCAAAATATTACAGCAGATAGAAACGATAACCGGCAATAAGCCCGAGTTTGTGCAGCTAGATCTTTGTGACGAAGCTAAGGTGAAGGATTTTGTTGCGAAAAACAGTGACATAAGCGGGGTAATCCATTTTGCTGCCTTTAAAGCTGTAGGGGAATCCGTGCAGCAGCCTTTAAAATATTACCGGAATAATTTTTATTCGCTGATTAATCTGATCCTGGCATTTGACAGTAAAGTTAACCTGGTATTTTCATCTTCCTGCACCGTATATGGGCAACCAGATGTGTTGCCTGTAACCGAAGATGCCCCGACCAAAAAAGCAGAATCGCCTTATGGCAATACCAAACAGATTGCAGAGGAGATTTTGCAGGAAACCTGCGCGGTAACCCCTGGCTTAAACGTAACTTCGTTACGTTATTTTAATCCTGTTGGTGCACACCATACCGCATTGATTGGTGAATTACCTATTGGTGTTCCGCAAAACCTGGTTCCTTTCATCACACAGTCGGCCATAGGTAAACGCGGGCCGATTACAGTGTATGGGGATGACTACAATACACCTGACGGTAGTGCTATCCGTGATTATATCCATGTGGTAGACCTGGCGAAAGCTCATGTAGCTGCAATCAGACGCCTGGAAAGCGGCAAAGCTACATCCAACTATGAAGTGTTTAACCTGGGTACCGGCAAAGGCTCTTCTGTGTTGGAGATCATTAAGGCTTTTGAGCAATCGACCGGTGTGAAGCTGAATTATACCATCGGTGCAAGAAGAGAGGGCGATATAGAAAAGGTTTGGGGAGACGTAAGCAAGTCGTCCAGGGATCTGGAATGGAAAGCTGAACTGGACCTGGCAGAGATGATGTCATCGGCCTGGAAATGGGAACAATACTTACAGGAAAATCCTTTTTAAATGTTGCTGAGCGAGCATGCAGCCCTGAAACTGGAAATCAAATCCCTTCCTGTAAAGGAAAAGGATAAGCTGCTGCTCAGGCTGATTGCTAAGGATAAAGTTTTAACTGAACATCTGCACTTTAAATTACTGGAAGATGAGCAGGATCTGGTCTTGCGCCAGGAAAAGCTAACGGTAATTATAGATGAAGGCATAGCAGCACTGTTGAACAGTCAGAAACCAAACTCAAAGGAAACTTTACTCCGGATGCGGAGGCTGAATGGTAATATAAATCACCATTTTAAAGTAACAAAGGACATTACCAGTGAACTGGAACTGAGGCTCTATTTGCTCAACCGGATTCCTGTTGAGTTTAATGAAAGTATTTTTTCGGCACTTTATAAGTTCAGCGAGAAACTGAACGTTTACTTTGTGAAGACAGCTGTTTCTTTGCTGAATAAATACCATAAGGTACATGAGGACCTGCAATTTGATTTGAAGGCTTCTGTAAATGAACTGTTGAATAAGATTTATAGCCATAAAACGGCAGGTATAGCCAAAGCGCTTGGTTTGCCGGATGAATTATAAATTATAAAACGAATAAAAACGATTGATACCAATGAAGAAAATATTAATAACAGGCGGGGCAGGATTTATCGGTTCCCATGTGGTACGCAGGTTTGTGAATAGCTATCCACAGTATGAGATTGTGAACCTGGACAAGTTGACTTATGCAGGAAACCTGGCCAATTTAACAGATATAGAAAGCAAACCAAACTACCGTTTCCTTAAGGCTGATATTACTGATGCCGCCGAGATCAATGAACTGTTTCAGCGCGAACAATTTGATGCAGTGATCCACCTGGCCGCGGAATCTCATGTTGATCGCTCAATTGCAGACCCGACAGCCTTTGTGATGACGAACGTGATTGGTACGGTTAACCTGCTGAATGCTGCGAGAGAATACTGGAAAGGCAATTACGACAGTAAGCGCTTTTACCATGTATCTACGGATGAGGTTTATGGTGCTTTGGGTGAAACCGGTATGTTTACCGAAACCACCGCCTACGATCCGCACAGTCCGTATTCTGCATCCAAAGCCTCTTCCGATCATTTTGTAAGGGCTTACCATGATACCTACGGATTGGACGTGGTGATCTCCAATTGCTCCAATAACTACGGATCGCACCATTTTCCGGAAAAGCTGATCCCGCTGGCAATCAACAACATCAAAAATAACCGCCCGGTACCGGTGTATGGTAAGGGAGAGAATGTACGCGACTGGCTTTGGGTGGTAGATCATGCCAGGGCAATCGATGTAATATTTCATCAGGCCAAAACCGGAGAGACCTATAACATTGGCGGGCATAACGAATGGAAAAACATAGACCTGATTCAGTTGTTATGCAAAATTATGGACAAGAAGCTGGGCCGGGAGGCAGGGACCTCAGCTAAGCTGATCACCTTTGTAACCGACAGGGCAGGGCATGACCTGCGTTATGCCATAGATTCTACCAAACTACAGGAAAAACTAAACTGGGTTCCGAGTTTACAGTTCGAGGAAGGGTTAGAAAAAACAGTAGACTGGTACCTGGAAAATGAAAAGTGGCTCTCTGATGTTACATCCGGTAACTATCAGGCGTATTATGAAACACAATACCACGGAAGATAAGCAAGAAAGGCCCTTTTAAAAGGGGCCTTTTTTATTCGTATCTTAATGCTTCTACAGGATCGAGCTTAGAGGCTTTTTTTGCCGGGTAGTAACCGGAAATAATTCCGACCAGTACGCAGAGTGCAAAGCCCCCGAAAATCCAGCCCCAGGGAATGATAAATGAACCTCCCATAAGCAGGGATATGGCATTTCCTATGGAGATGCCGAGGAATATCCCGAAAGCCCCCCCCATCAAACAGATCATTACTGCCTCAATAAGGAATTGCTTACGTATTACAGCCGGATTAGCCCCAATGGCCTTTCTGATACCAATTTCGCGTGTCCTTTCTGTTACTGATACCAGCATAATATTCATTAAACCGATCGATGCACCAATTAAAGTAATCACACCTATGGCTATGCCCCCCCAGACGATGTAACGCAGGTTTTCAAACAGGGTTTGCGCCATCGCATCACTCTTGGTGATTTCAAAGTTGTTCTGGTCGGTCACCTTTATTTTTCTGATGTTCCTGAACAGGGCAGTTGCTTCGCCAATAACATTATCAATGATGTCGTTGCCCGGAACAATTACTGTAATGGTATACGACGGGTTTGAACTGGAATTTATCAGCTTAGCTTTTTTGAGCGGTATGTAAACGGCACGGTCGCCGCTAAAACCCATACTCTGCCCTTTAGATACCAATACGCCAATAACTTTTAAGCGGGTGTTCCCCGCGTTAATGATCTGGTCAAGAGGAGATTGTTTTTTGAATAGCTTTTCTGCAACTTCACTGCCAATGATGCAGACGTTGTTCGCAGACAGCGACTCCGATAAACTGAAATTGCGCCCCTGTGCCAGTTCCAGTCCCTGCGAACTCAGGCCATTCTCATCTACGCCCTGCATGGTAATGTTGGGGTTTGTCTTTTGCGCACCAAATTTTACCGTAATTGCCCGGCTGGCAAAAACACTTACCGCAACTTTAGCAGGTGTATTTAAGCGCTCTTTGAAGGTTAATGCATCCTCGTAGCGGATCGATTTGAAAGGTTTTTGCCGATGCCCTGACCCACCGATCCTGATTCCGGTGCCCCGGTTCCTGATGGTGAAAGAATTTGCGCCCATACTGGAAAAAGCTTCTGTCATACTTTTCTTAACAGCATCCAGTGTCGTTAAAATTCCTACAAGCGCAGAAAGGCCTATTGCAATAATCAATGCGGTAAGCATAGTGCGTAGCCGGTTCCCGGTGATGGATTGTATGGCTAGTTTTACGTTTTCGGTATAGGTCATGCAGCAGAATAGAATAAATAGGGATGCTAAAATAAAAGTCCTGTTGTTAAGACAACAGGACTTTATATAATGTTACAATGGTATGGAAATAATTGGCGGTTTATACCGAAAAGCTGGTGCCACAGCCACATGTGCTGGCTGCGTTTGGATTGCTGAAGGTGAAACCCCTCGAATTCAGCCCGTCCTGCCAGTCCACCTGCATGCCCAACAGGTACATCTGGTGTGCTTTATGCATAAAAACCTTTATTCCATCGATGATAAACTCCTGATCTCCATCTTTTTTCTGATCAAAACCAAGTACATAGTTCATTCCTGAACAGCCTCCGCCTTCTACACCGACACGTAGCCCGAAATCTTCTGCAATCTCCTGTTGGTTTTTTAATTTATTTAGTTCCTTGACAGCACCTTCTGTAAAGGTTACTGGCGCAAACGCTGTATCTACAATATTACTCATCGTATTCAAAATTAATTTTATGCCCAGTGCTCCAGGCGTTAAAAAAAACGTTTAATAGAGCAAATATAAATCAAAATGTACATTTTTGTCGGTACTCACATTAATTATTACGGTATTTAAACAAAGCAGAATGGATGTAGAAAAATTTTTAACCGATGCAGGTGTACTGGTAGTTGGAGGTGTTGCCACAATTTCTGCGGGTTATTATTTAATTAAAGGCGATATCCGTAATTATTTAAGACTCAGGTTCGCGTTTCAGAAAAAAGATGAAAATCAGCAATTGCTGTCCTTACGCCTGCAGGCGCATGAACGTTTGATCGTTTTTATTGAAAGGATAAACCCGACAAATCTGTTTATCCGGCTCCACCACCAGGGCATTTCACTGCAGGAACTTCAGGCTGCGGCATTGAATGAGATCCGATCGGAGTTTCAGCACAATGTTAGTCAGCAGCTGTACATCAGCACTGCCAGCTGGAAGGTAGTTAAGCAATTGAAAGACGATACCATTGCTACGGTAAACAATGCTGTTAAAGGTTTGCCTGCCGATGCCATGGGAGTAGACCTGAGCAGAAAAGTACTGCAGCATATGGCAGAACTTGAAAGTAACCCTTATGATCTGACATTAGATCTGATTAAAAAAGATATTCATCAGCTGTTTTAATTATGAGCAAAAAATTTATCACCACATCGGGTATAACCATAAAAGAAGTATATACTGAGGGCAGGACGGAGATGGAACTGCCGGGGGCATTTCCATATACCAGGGGAATCCAAAAGGATATGTACAGGGGGCGACTATGGACCATGCGGCAATATGCTGGTTTTTCTACTGCAGAAGAATCCAATAAACGGTATCATTACCTGCTGAAGCAGGGCACAATGGGGCTTTCTGTTGCCTTCGACCTGCCTACGCAAATCGGTTACGATTCGGATCATGAAATGTCTGAAGGAGAGGTAGGGAAGGTGGGTGTAGCGATCGATTCCTTAAAAGACATAGAGATATTATTTGATGGTATTGAGCTCCAGAAGATCACTACTTCTATGACTATCAATGCCACTGCCTCTATTTTACTGGCGATGTATATTGCACTGGCCAAAAAGCAAGGGGCGGATATTAAACAGATTTCCGGTACCATACAGAACGATATTCTTAAAGAATATGCCGCCCGTGGCACTTATATTTATCCACCTAAACCATCCATGCGGATCATTACGGATATTTTTGAATACTGCAGCAAAGAAGTGCCTAAATGGAACACCATCTCTATTTCAGGATATCATATCCGCGAAGCTGGATCGACTGCTGTTCAGGAACTGGCCTTTACCCTTGCGAATGGAAAGGCCTATCTGAATGCTGCACTTGAAAAGGGACTTGACATTAATGTGTTTGCAAAGCGTTTATCGTTTTTTTTTAATTGTCATAACAATTTCTTTGAAGAGATTGCCAAATTCAGGGCTGCGAGGAGGATGTGGGCGAAGATTACCAAAAAACTGGGTGCCACGGACGAAAAGGCGCAGATGCTTCGGTTCCACACGCAAACAGGAGGTTCTACATTGACTGCCCAGCAGCCCCTGAACAATGTGATCAGGGTAACCAATCAAGCCATGGCTGCTGTGCTGGGTGGTACACAGTCCCTGCACACCAACGGCTATGATGAAGCACTTTCCTTACCTACAGAAGCTGCGGCAAAGATAGCGCTGCGCACGCAACAGGTGATCGCTTTTGAAAGCGGGGTGACCGACACCGTTGATCCTTTAGCCGGTTCGTATTTTGTAGAAAGCCTTACAGACGAAATTGAGGCCGCCGCACAGCTGTATATTGATAAAATTGACGCAATGGGCGGATCAGTAAATGCGATCGAGAACGGCTATATCCAAAATGAAATTGCTGACGCGGCTTACCAATACCAGGTTGAGGTAGAGGAAGCCAGCAGGGTAATTGTAGGGGTCAATAAATTTGTACAGGAAAAAGAGGGCATTAACGATGTATTTACGATCGATGAGTCCATCCGAACAATACAAACGGAGAAGCTGAACAAACTCAAGGCAGAAAGGGACAATGATGCGGTTAAAAAGGCATTGCAGGAGCTGGAAATGGCTGCTAGAAATACTGACAATCTGATGACGTTTATCCTCTCGGCCGTAGAAGCTTATGCCACACTTGGAGAGATCGCAGACGTGATGCGTAATGTTTTCGGAGAATATTAAAAATTATGTTAATAAATAGTTATCAACATAAAAAATTGAGGTTAACAGAGGTATGGTATTGCTGTATAAGTACTTACCAAATAAATGAAAATTAAGTTTTTTTTGTTGATAATTTTTTGAATATTCGATCTCTCGAACGGGTTCATTTAATGTGCTCAAATCGTTACTGTAAACCAACAAATTATAGAAGGACTATGGAAAAAACTTGCATCGAAGTATGGAAAAACTGTCTCCAAATCATAAAAGATAATATTCCGAGCCAAAGTTTTAAAACCTGGTTCGAACCTATATCGGCTCTGAAGTTGGAAGGCAATGTTTTAACTATACAAGTGCCAAGTTTGTTCTTTTATGAATGGTTGGAAGAGCACTATGTTGGACTGCTCAGAAAAACTGTAAAAAAGCAGCTTGGAGATGAAGGTCGGTTGGAGTACAATATTGTGGTAGACAAATCGTCTAATTCAGGTTCTCCTTATACGACCAATATGCCAAGTACCGGTAACGGTGCCGAAGCTAAAAAGCAGTCGATGCCTATTCCGGTTTCTATCAATAAAGATATTAAAAACCCTTTCATTATCCCGGGTTTAAAAAAGCTGAATGTAGACCCTCAGCTAAATGCAAATTATACTTTTGAGAACTATATTGAGGGTGATTGCAACCGTTTGGCCCGTTCTGCGGGTTATGCCGTTGCTGCCAAACCTGGCGGTACTTCTTTTAACCCTCTGATGATTTATGGCGGGGTAGGACTGGGAAAGACACACCTGGCCCAGGCCATTGGAAACGAGATCAAGAGAAACATGCCGGATAAACTGGTGATCTATGTGTCGTGTGAAAAATTTTGCCAGCAATTTGTAGATTCACTAAAAAACAATACCATTAACGACTTTGTCAATTTTTACCAGGCAATGGATGTGATCATCATGGATGATGTACACAATTTTGCAGGTAAAGAAAAAACACAGGATATATTTTTCCATATTTTTAACCATTTGCACCAGTCGGGAAAGCAGGTGATCTTATCGTCTGATAAAGCACCAAAAGACCTGGCGGGCCTGGAAGAGCGTTTGCTAAGCCGCTTTAAATGGGGCCTTTCTGCCGATCTGCAGGTGCCGGACCTGGAAACCAGGATTGCCATACTTAGGAAAAAGATGTATGCAGATGGAATAGAGCTGCCAACCGAGGTCATAGAGTATGTTGCACATAATATAGACAATAACGTTCGGGAACTGGAAGGCGCCATGGTATCTTTACTGGCACAGTCTACTTTAAACAAAAAGGACATCGACCTGGCATTGGCCAAGCAGATGTTAAAGAACTTCATCAAAAATACCTCGAAGGAGATTTCAATGGAGTACATTCAAAAGCTGGTATGCGAATATTTCGAGGTGCCGGTTGATATGGTCAAGTCACAAACCCGAAAGCGCGAGATTGTTCAGGCAAGACAAATCTCTATGTACCTGTCAAAAAGCCATACCAAATCATCATTAAAAACAATAGGCGCTTTTTTTGGTGGCAGGGACCACTCCACAGTAATTTATGCCTGCCAGACTGTAGAAGATCTGATAGATACAGATAAAAAATTTAAAGGTTATGTGCACGATATCCAAAAGAAATTGAAAATGAGCTAAGGAAGCTCATTTGTATTGAAAAGCCCTGTAAGTTTTTGCTTACAGGGCTTTTTAATTTATTCAGGACTAAATTAGTTTTTTTCAAGCCGTATCAGGCCGTAAAACAGGGCTGCACAATGCAAAGCCTGGTCTATTTTATTGTCGGCCAGCAACTGCTTAACTTCAGCAATGCTATATTCCTCTACATTCAGGATTTCATGCTCATCTAAATGCTGTTCCTGCGTTTTTGTTCCTCCTTTAAGCAGGTAGGTATAAGTTACATTATTGGCCGTAGCCGGATTTGGGTATAATGTGGCAATGAGTTCAGCACTTTTAAATGAATAACCTGTTTCTTCCAGCAGTTCCCTTCTGATTGCAGATTCCGGTAGCTCATCTCCATCGATCACCCCACCCGGGACTTCCAGGGAAACAATATCAGCAGCATGACGATACTGACGTACCATTAGGAGTTTATTTTCTTCGGTAAGGGCTATGGCGTTCACCCAGTTTGGATATTCCAGTACATAATAATCGTCTTTTACACTCCCATTCTGTAATTCGCAGGTGTCTACCCTGAGTGTTGCCCACTTTTCCTTCACCAGATATTTTGATGAAAGCTTTTTCCATTTTAATATTTCCATAGGTTATCAAATTACCAGCTGCCACTGCTTCCGCCACCGCCAAAACTGCCTCCCCCAAAACCACCGAAGCCTCCACCACCACTGCTTCCGCCGCCCCAGCCTCCGCCACCACCAGAACCACGGCCTCCGCCAAGCAGCATACTCCAGAAAAGTGCATCGGCAACGCCCCGGCCGCCGATAACCTGCCCGCCGCCGCCTCCACCGCCTCTTTTCAGCAGTACAACCACAACCACTATAATAATAATGATTACAAATACCCCCGATGCACCACCGCCGCGTCTGCCAGGTTTAGGTTTGTCGTTTTTATATTCACCTTTGGTTACACTAATGATGGCATCGGTACCCGCATCAAGCCCTTTAAAATAGTTCCCCGCTTTAAAATAAGGCTTAATGTCGTTTTCGATGATCCTCCGGGTATACATATCAGGCAATACACCTTCCACGCCATAGCCTGTTTGTATGGCTATCTTTCTATCGCCCAGGGCCACTAGGACTACAACACCATTGTCTTTGCCCTTCGTGCCCACTCCCCAGTTACGGCCAAGGCCCATTGCGTATTCGTTGATATCGTATTCACCGACGGATTTTAAGATCACTACAGCGACCTGTATAGATGTTGAGTCATCAAAGGCAACCAGCTTTTGTTCCAGCTGCTGAATTTCGCTGCTTGTGAGTGTTCCTGTATAGTCGTTAACCAGCGTATTGGGTTTAGCCGGAAAGTCCTGACTAAAACCTGCTAAGGTAGTAAAGGATAAAAATAAGGCTATGATTAACTTTTTCATCGCCTGTTGGTTTTGTGTTGATCCATAAAAATGATGTCATTCGGAAGTTCGTTGATGTCGCCCCCTTCAAATGGAAAGAAAGTCGCCAGTTTTTCTCCGGCCAGTACAATACCGGCTATAATCCCCTGCACAATATTGCCACCCAAAAAATGGGCTTTCATGGCTATCTGGGTGGTCTCCCAGAAATCGGTAGGTACAACTTTGTTGATACCGCTATCGCCAATTATTGCGAATTTATGGTCTTCGTAAGCCAGATAAATCAGTACCCCATTGTGCTTGGTGGTTTTGTCCATGCCCAGTTTTGAAAAATAGGTGGTTGCTCTTTCAAAAGCATCGCCCGTACAATGTGCTTCTACTGCAATTCTTATTTCTCCTGAAGTTGCTTTTTCAGCTTCCGAAATTGCATTGGCAATAAGTTCCTGGTCTTGTTCTGTGAATATGCCCATGATTAGGATTATTGGGTAAGAATAAGGGTAATGAATGTTTAATTATTAAACACGCATTACCCTTAAATGTTATTTTGGGATATTAGAATTCTACTTTTGGGGCCTTTTCTGCACCAGCTTCTGCTTTAAAGCCCGCTTTCTGGCTAAAACCAAACAGGCCCGCCATTAAGTTGTTCGGAAAGGACCTTACTTTTGTATTGTATACCTGAACAGATTCATTGAAGTCTTTACGGGCAACCGCAATCCGGTTTTCAGTTCCCGCCAATTCG
Organism: Pedobacter africanus; assembly: GCF_900176535.1. Classification (NCBI taxonomy): domain Bacteria; kingdom Pseudomonadati; phylum Bacteroidota; class Sphingobacteriia; order Sphingobacteriales; family Sphingobacteriaceae; genus Pedobacter; species Pedobacter africanus. Next base: position 3,438,636 of record NZ_FWXT01000001.1, read on the forward strand.
GCCGAAACATCCCTGAACTGTTCGGTAGCCTTTAATTGGGGGTAGTTTTCAGTTACCATCAATAAGCGGCCTAAAGCCTGGCTAACCTGACCTTGTGCTGCCTGAAATTTTTCAATGCTCTCAGGGGTTAATTTATCAGGGTCTACAGTTACCTGTGTTGCTTTGGCGCGCGCCTCTGTTACCTGGGTTAATGTACTTTGCTCAAATTTAGCGGCACCTTTTACTGTGTTCACTAAATTCGGAATCAAATCCGAACGACGCTGATACTGGGTTTCAACCTGGTTCCATTTTGCTTTTACATCTTCATCCAGTTTAACCATACTGTTATAGCCACAACCACTCATTGCTACAACCAGGATTAAGATGCCTGCTATCGCCAATACTGTTTTTTTCATTTTTCTTTTGTTTTAGTTTTTCCGGGCCTGCTTTTGCCAGGCTTTCTGTTAATAGGTGTTAATTTACACATTAGAACTCAATTTCCGTACCTTTGTTACAATTCAGGATAAAAACCTGACAGGTTTATGCAAAAAGAAATAGAAATTACCATGGCTCCTGAAGAAAGGGAGTCTGAAACGCTACGCTTAAAAAAGCTTGCAAATGCCTTACATATAGATGTATTGCGCATTAAAGGGCATAAAATACTCAAAAGATCTATTGATGCCCGATCAAGAAAAGTAATTTATCGGTTACAGATAAGAGTGTTTGTTGATGAAGCACCTTTGGCAGATGTTTATACTGTAAACTATCAAAATGTCAGTAATTCCAGGCCGGTAGTTATTGTAGGTGCTGGTCCGGCTGGCCTGTTTGCTGCGCTGCAGTGTATAGAAAACGGATTAAAGCCAATCGTTTTAGAACGGGGCAAGGATGTAAAGCAACGCAGAAGAGACCTTGCGGCAATCAATAAAGAGGGGATAGTCAATACTGAATCCAATTATTGTTATGGTGAAGGTGGGGCAGGGACCTATTCTGATGGTAAGCTCTATACACGTTCCAATAAGCGGGGGGATATCAATAAGGTATTACAGTCTTTTGTACAGCACGGCGCAACAGAAGACATTTTAATTGATGCCAGACCGCACATAGGGACCAACAAACTGCCTCATATCATTACTGCTATCCGGGAGACCATTTTAAATGCAGGTGGAGAAGTTCGTTTTGATCAGAAAGTTACCGATATACTTATTGATTTCGGAAGAGTAAAGGGTGTTGTGGTTAATGAGGCAGAGCGTTTACTGGCGGATGCTGTGATTCTTGCTACAGGGCATTCGGCCCGCGACATATACGAATTACTTCACCACAAAGCTATACTGGTTGAAGCTAAGCCTTTTGCCTTAGGGGTAAGGATTGAGCATCCTCAGGCTATTATAGACGCTGCACAGTACCATTGTGATGTCCGGAGCGGGTTTTTGCCCCCGGCCTATTACAGTTTGGTGGAACAGGTGGGCAGCAGAGGGGTATTCTCTTTCTGTATGTGTCCGGGAGGGATTATTGCCCCCTGCGCCACCTATGAAAATGAAATCGTGGTAAATGGCTGGTCGCCCTCGAAAAGGAACAATCCTTTTGCCAATTCTGGTACAGTAGTACAAATAACGCTGGAAGATGTGAAAGGTGATGATCCTTTAAGGATGATGCACTTCCAGTCGCAGATAGAGCAGGCTGCTTTTAAACTGGGTGGGGGCAATCTGGTTGCTCCGGCACAGCGGATGGTCGACTTTGTTGAAGGCAGGCTTTCCGCTGATCTTCCCAGGAATTCTTATCTGCCCGGTACGAAAAGCGCAATGCTCAAAGACACCCTGCCTGATTTTGTGGCTTTGAGCTTAAAAAATGCCCTGCCTATTTTTGGAAAGAAGATGAAGGGGTATTATACGAATGAAGCCATTTTAGTGGGGGTCGAGAGCAGGAGCTCATCGCCGGTTCGTATTCCGCGCGACAGGGGTACTTTTCAGCATCCGCAGGTAAACGGTTTATTTCCATGTGCTGAAGGCGCTGGATATGCTGGCGGTATTGTTTCGGCAGCTATTGATGGGATTAATTGTGCAAACGCTGTTTTGAAAATTTTTTAAAGCAAACAGATGTTTGCCATTTTTGTTGTAGAGTACATATGAAGCACGCCATTTTTCATTGTGCTTCTTGTATAATGATTTGCTGGTTAAGAATAAGATAGTGAAAAAGACATTAATAATAGGGGCAAGTCCCAATCCATCGCGATACGCATATCTGGCAGCAAATATGCTCAAATCCAAGGGATACGAAATCGTGAATGTAGGTATAAAAAGAGGAGAGGTTGCAGGGGTTGAAATAGAGGAGCCGGGAAATATCCATTCGGATATCCATACCGTTACTTTATATATAGGCCCTCATTTGCAGCAGCAATACGTGGATTATATCCTGAAGACTAAACCTAAGCGTGTGGTTTTTAACCCTGGGACTGAAAATGCCACGTTTGAAGATCTACTGAAGAAGAATGGTATTGAAACTATAGAAGCCTGTACCCTGGTCTTATTATCTACAGGACAATATTAATTTTAGATTGGTTTAGATTGGCCCATGAGACATGAAAGTTTTAAGGGCTTTTTTGTGTGGTCTCCGGGGGCTCTATATGCTTTAGCTAGATTTTGCATGTTCACATTTTTCGTGGCTGCTTTGCCGCCATCCACAAAAGGGTGCTTTTTTGTGAAGAAAGTTAGTGGAATGTGTATATGAAGTGGGGGCTGGCTGGCTGTTTTTTGCCTTTGCTTTACTGAAATAGACTGGGAACAAA